>JALTMC010000308.1:2098-5625 GCA_027005175.1 Myxococcales bacterium | reverse complement strand
ATTGAGGAGCTTGATGAGAGAAACAATGTCGCTTCTGTGAAGTTTGAAAACTTTTCGCCCGATCTTGTGGTCTCTTCTTTTCAAGGCGCACCCAAGGGGGCGGCAGGAGGGGCAGCTTTTTACGCGGATGTCTGCCTTCGAAATCAAGGCTCTGAGGACGCAAATACCAAGTTTTTTGTTACAGTGTATTACTCCCTTGACTCGAATGTGACACAGGGGGATACACCGATTGGTGTGGGAACCATCAAGAGCCTAGCCAAAGGCAAAGAAGCCTGTATTCTGATCACAGCCACTCTGCCCAAGACACTCAAGTCGGGTCTTAATTATGTCGGGGTGATGGTGGACAGCAGTGAAGTTGTGACAGAGCTTATTGAGACGAACAATTTCTCAAAACCTGCGGGAATTCAGGATTCCACGTTGCGTATTGATTTGCAAATCGCATCCATCTCTGGCCTACCTGCACAGGCGAATACCGGCGATCCTCTCAATGTTACGGTTTGTGTGAAGAACGCGGACTTATCGAATACCACGAAATTTAAGGTGGGTCTGTATTATTCTCCCGATGCCGTTCTTTCCCTTTCGAAGGATCCGTTGTTGGGCTCTGTCTCTTTCCCCAATGGGGTCGCAGGTAAGAAAACCGTTTGTTTGCCCATCGCTGCGAAGGTCCCCTCGAAGATCAACCGAAAGCCACAAGGGAACTGGTTTGGGATCGTGGTGGATACAGAACAAATTGTACCGGAGACCAACAAAGCAAACAATGTGCGTGTGCTGCGGTTTGATGACGCTGGAGGCTTACCGGATTTGATTGTTGAGTCCATTGGTTCGGTACCTACTCGTGGCCTGCCTGAGTCCAAGTTCTCTGATGTTGAGATCTGTGTACGCAATGTCGCAAGAGGTACAGCGCGGCCTCCTTTCCGTCTCACGATGTATTACTCCATCGACAAAGACATCGATATCAACGACCACGTGATGGCGACGTATACTTTCACAAAGCCTATCGCTACAAGTCAATTGGTTTGTCAAAAGCTGACGGGAAAACTGGCAAAGGAAGTCAAGCCCGGCGATGCATGGATCGGAGCCTATGTGGATCCCGATGAAACGGTTCTTGAGATAAAAGATACAAACAACAAAAAAGCGCAGAAGTTTTTTATTGATATCGCGGACCTCTCCGTCGAGAAAATTACGGGTGTTCCAAAGAAGGCAAAAGCGGGCGATAGCATTACAGCAAAGATCTGTATTAAGAACAAAGGCGTCAAAGATGCCACCGCCTTTAAGTTGGGTTTATTTTTGGAGCCGGATGCCAAAGGTAAAAAATCGAAAATTCATGAGATCGACTTCCCCGGTGGCTTAAAGAAAGGTGTTGAATCCTGCAAATCATATACCTTCAAGCTTCCGACTCCGCTGGACCCCGGAACCCGAACACTGGAGGCGTTTGTCGATTCGGAAAAGAAGGTTCGCGAGGCCAAAGAAAGCAACAATAAAAAATCTGCAACATTCCTGATCTCGGGTTCAGACTTAACCGTGACCTCTGTGACACTCACACCCAAGTCGGCAAAAGCAGGTGCCTCTGTCTCTGTGAAAGTGTGTATTAAAAATATCGGCTCTCTCGATGTGACAAAGGCTTTTGTCGTGCGCATCTTTGACTCTCCTGACACTCTCATTACCAACAGTGATAGCAAGCTGGCTGAGTATGGTTATGGGGTCTCGGACCTGGCAAAATTTAAGGTAAAAGCTGCAGAAGATTGTAAAACGGTCACAGTGAAAGTTCCTGCGAACTTACCAGAAGGGCGGCGGTATTTTGGTGCTTTTGTGGAAGCCACTGAAGCGATCAAGGAAGAAAAGGAAAACAACAACACGAAGGCGGCTGCTTTTGTGCCTCCCTCAACAACAAAGCCAAACCTTGTTGCGACATCCATTAAACCAAGTGTCGCAAAACAACAGCCTGGACGCTCTTTTAATGTAGAGGTTTGTGTTGAAAACTTTGGTATCGATATCCCCTCATCACAACCCATTAACGTTGGAGTGTATTTGGCAACATCCAAGACCACCACACCAGCTCTGCGACTTTACGATTATCCCCCTTTGAAGGGCTTGGCACCTCAGGGCAGAAAGTGTCTTACAGGGACGATCAAACTTCCTGCGAATATGAAATTGGGGAAAGTTTTTCTTGTGGGTTGGGCTGATTTTGAAAATAAGATCGTGGAGTCCGACGAAAAAGACAATCGCATCGAAGCCGAATTTGATATCTATCTCGATCGTGATGATGACGGTGTGCCCGCAGGAATCGATTGCAATGACCGCGACAAAACAGTCTTCCCTGCTTATTTCGGAGCACCGGCTGCCAAAGAACTCTGTGACAAAAAGGATAACGATTGCAACGGTAAGGCTGATGAGCCTTTTGCCAATGTGGGCAAAGATTGTGAAGTGGGAAAAGGTGAATGCAAAGCCAAAGGGAAGTTCCTCTGCAAAACAGACGGCTCTGTTCTTCAGTGTAGTGCTGTTATCGGAAAGCCCGCATTGGAAGGTTGCAACAACAAAGACGACGACTGCGATGGGAAGATCGATAATGAGGCCGACAAATCTTGTCCCGGAGGGCAGTTTTGTGTGAGCGGTCGGTGCAAGCTTGTCTTCTGCGTGGTGAACAGTCATTGCCCCAAAGGATTTCTTTGCAAACAAAGCTTCTGTCAACGCCCAAAAATCTGCTCGGGTGGTGCTGCTTGCGACAAACTCGAATCTTGTCGTGCTGGGGTTTGTATCCAAAAAGCATGCAAAGTTCACAGTGATTGTGAAGCGAGTAGCTTCTGCTTTGGTAACGTCTGTGTGGCTGCCTGCACTCTGGATATCGATTGTGGACCCAATCATGTCTGCGATAACGGTCGATGTTGGAAACAGTGTGTCACGTCCAATGATTGTCATGGCTCACAAACTTGCATCAATGGTCAATGCCAGGATAAATGCGCCACAAAATGCCAGGACGGAGAGCGCTGTCTCAACGGTACGTGTGTTGAAAATTCATGCCATGGATACCGTTGTCCCAATGGACAGATCTGTCTCAAAAATCAATGCAAACTCGACCCATGTCGGGATGTAACATGCTCAGCTGGTTCTTTTTGCTCGGAGAAGCGATGTGTTAAATCCTGTGTTGGGACAACTTGCTCTTCCGGTCAACGTTGTGACAGTGCTTCTTGCCGGAAGGACAGTTGTGCCAATGCTGGATGCAAAGTGGATGAGTTTTGTCTGCGTGGAAGGTGTCATCCCAAAACTTGCAAAGATGGATCTTGTGGGAAAGATCGCTTCTGCGTGAACAAAAAATGCGTGGACGACCTCTGCGCTTTTGTGACCTGTCCAAATCCAAAGAAAGAAGTTTGCGAGATCGATGATGAAGGAAAACCACAGTGTGTCTCCAAAGGAAAAGAACCACCGGCTCAAGAAAAGCCTACAGAAGAAAAAATTGTAACATCTGAGGTTACGAAAGATGCTGGACCTGAGCCCACGCCAGAGAAAGACGTCGTTGTTGAGCCTCCTTC
>JALTMC010000308.1:0-2088 GCA_027005175.1 Myxococcales bacterium | reverse complement strand
GTCCAGAGCCGTCTCTTTCGGAGCCCGACGCGAAGCAGGTTGGGTGTTCCTGTGATAGTCACATCCCTGGACACTTTCCCTTTTTGTGGCTTTTGGCTTGTCTTGCGCTTGCTCTCTTTGTGAGAAGAAACAACTACGAACATCATTGACGTAGATGATGCCCTCCTTGTTTGTCTTGCGCTTGCTCTCTTTTTCAAGTGGATTGGGTAAGAGGGGATGTTATTTTTGGGGAGCAGGAAACCAGGCGATAAAGGAGTTTTCGAGCAGTAGTACAAGGGCATCGTTTTGGGCCTCAACGAACTCTCTGTTCAGGGATTGACTCTGTGCGACGGTGTCCAAGACCTTCGTCATTTCGCTGCCGAGCAAGAGGAGTCGTTGTTGTCCATTGTGATGGATCGCTGCGAGGCAAGCGGCTTCTTCTTGTTTTTCTCCCAACAGTTGTTCCAACAGCATCGCGCTCCAATTCGCACGACGAAGTGTTTGGTGGCTGCGTAGCACTCCTGGAAGCCCTGCTAGCTCTGTGATGGACTCGGGTAGCACGGAGAAACACTCTGCGTCTTCATCGCGGTGTGGTGATTTTTGTATCCATGCCTCAAAGCGCATCCACTCCAAGACAGCGTCACTTGGGTTGTCCTGCACTCCATACCACTGGCTGTAGCGAGTGGTGAGTCGCTCTGTGAGTTGAAAGATAGGAGAGGCTGCAAACATTTCAATACAGGGATCGATTTGTTGCTCCAAAACCATAGGCCAGCTTTGTGTATACCCTGTTTCTAGTCCCTCTTTGAGTTGGGGTAGGGCGTATGTAATCATGGTTTGTGAGGACAAGGATGGTGTCTTTACCTTTGGCCAAAGGTAGCCGAGCATCGCAAAGTTTTGTTGTAACTCCTTGGGTAGGTTACCTACAGAGCACACCTCTTTGACGAAAGTTGTGTTGATCGCTTCGATAAGGGCATCGATATCTTGGTTCTCTACAGGGACTGTTAATAGGTCGTGGCCGATCTTCGCTGCCTGTTCTAGCAAGGGCATCATCGCATCTTCGGCTCGGTATGCTGCTTTGGAGCCGTCTTCCAGCCATTCCAGGGAGAGGAAGCAACGATAGCCGATGTCTTGCAAGACACGCCGGGTACGTAAGCGTTGCCAGGTGCTCATCTCGACCTCACATTCGCCTGAAACGAGATCGTGAGAGCATGTGGCGATGTGTTGCATATAGGCTGGGATGGTACTGAAATAGTCAAAGCCGTCATGGAGAAATCGTTCGACCCACGAGCCAAAACTCCACGAGGTGAGCCGGGGCCAGTGGCAATAGAGATAGCCCATCGCATCACTGGATGCGTCCAAGTGTACTCTAGGGGTTGGACAGCGCTGTCCTGTGTTGAGTTCGTATAAACAAGCTTTCCACTCTTCATCAAAGTGAGCCCAAGCTTGTGATGCCCAGGCGCAAGCCTGGGTCGTTTGGGCTTCGACCCATGCTGTGTCATGCTTATGATACGGGCGAGCCAGCCCTTCACAGTCTGGACAAAGCTCACGATACAACTGTTGTCCCTGGTGCTTTTCACAGCGAGGACGATAGATCTCGTCGAGCCCGTACCAGTGAATGATTGGGAGTAATTCATCCAGGCGTGCACCCATATAGGCTTCAAAGCGAGTCATCTGGGGAGACCAGAAGATGCCTACCACTCCATGTAACAGTTCGTGGGCTCGCCACTTCCTACGGTGGTTTGGGTTGTAGGGAGAGAAAGGAGCGTCGAGAAAAAACGAGAAGTACTTGGGTTCTGTTAGAATCCCTTCTTCCCAAACAGGAAGAGTTCCTTCCTCCCACGCCACTCTTTCTGGCTCCAGCCCTCTGGGCATGGGGAGGCGTCCACGCAGCTCATGATGAAAATAAGCCTGACCGCGAGCCGCTGCGAGTAATCCAACACGCGAAGATAAAGCCGTCACCATCAAGTCGAGTGACGGAACTCCCATCTGTGCAAACAACTCTTGCATGTGTTCTGAGGGAGGAGTGACCATCAAATTGGCGCATCCTTCCACAAGCATTTGTGGAGAAGGCAACCAATGTGATGGCCGCTTTTGAAAGTCGGGAGTTTG
>JALTMC010000307.1 GCA_027005175.1 Myxococcales bacterium | reverse complement strand
TGCCAAAGCAAAAAGTGGAAATATGGATGTGGGGGATCTGTTTTCGATGATTCGAACATTGATGGGAATCAATAAACTGCAAATGGGAGGGCATACTGTAGGGGAGATGTTGTATGTAGAGCACCTGCTGCAGGACCTGATTTGCGAACGAACCGGGCAGGCTCCAGAGTAACTGCTGCATCACTCGCATTCTCGATTCTTTCGCAGCCACTGACGACACGTTATCACAGACCCCCTCACTGATCACGTTCGGGGCGGCGAAAGAGATCATGACAAAACACATTTTCCCCAGAACAATCGATTCTATCGTCGTGCTCAAAGAAGTAAAGGATTGCTTTCGGCAAAAGCGAAACGCTTCAAGTCCTTGACATCTTTTCCGCGCGACAATGTTGAAGACTTGTTCTGGGAGGAAGTGACACTCAGTGAGAAACGAATGTTATTCAAATGGATGGTTTGCCAGATTCTCGATGAGAACCGAATTGCATTTTCAAATGCTCAACAACTGTGGAACTCTATTGCACCCGCCTCAGGATTCCTTTTCCAATTTGGGGGATGGGACTCTAAAAGCCCTGGTAGTGCCTGTATTATGGGCATTTGGAAAGACCAGGAACACTATCAAAATTTTATGGAGACCATCCATGATAAAGTTACTGAAAAAAGCCAACAAGAGAAGACGTACGAAAGTCTAAAGGTTTCTTTTTATCACGACTTGATGAGGATTCCTGGAAATATCAACACTTCAAAGGACATGATTGATAGCTCTTCTTGGATTCGTGTTGCGGAATGTACTGTAAAGCCAACTCAAATAGAACATTTCACCCAAACTCAAGTGGAACTTTGGAATCCAGGAATGGCCCAAGTTGATGGAATGTTAGGTGGATATCTTTGTTGTGATCATACCCAAGAGAACAAATTCCTTGTGATGTCATTTTGGAGAGATCAATCATCCCATCAGAACTATGTTGACAACTACTTTCCTGAACTCCGAGAAAAGTCTAATGTCGAGGAGGATATAGAGTTATTGCTGGGAAGATTTATTGAAATGTTACCAGAGTGGAAAGTCTATAAAACGTAAAGCATTAGCGGGAGAATGGCACACAGAAGCCGCCCCCTGACGGGCTTACACCCCTTTTATTTCTTTTTCAAACAACCTTCGACCGTTCCAGTAACAACAGATGAATAGCCTTATGCAACAGGGTTTAATTTTGAAGATGAGGGAAAGTGGAGTAGCGAAAGATGGGTAGAAGATGGGGAAGACAGTGGCCCGAAAGAGAAGCGAGGCCAAAGGTGCAACGCCTTTCAGAGAAGCGGAAGAAAGCTATTCTTGAAATTTTAATCGTGCCCGATTATGCCTCTTGCCCTGCGATGGGTGGAAACGAAGGGATTTCTTCACTTCGGAAAGGCCCCATGTTTCGGAATTCCTCCATTTGTTTTTCCATCGACTCCAGCTCCTGCCGAGTATAGTCGACAAAGGTAGAGTGCAGCAAAGGATGACTCATATAATGAGCACTGTGGGTGATGGTTGGAAGAAATCCACGTTTGATCTTGTGTGCCCCCTGCGCTCCGGCTTCCAACAAAGTATAGCCTTCAGCAATGGTATACTCGATGAGCTGGTAGTAACACAGCTCAAAGTGAAGGCAGTCAACGGGAGCAAAGCAGCCCCAGTATCGTCCATACAGATGCTTTCCTTTTTGAAAAGACAGTGTTCCCGCCATCAAGCGTCCGTTGTCTCGGGCGAGTCCAAGCAAAGCTCGGGACCCCACCGTATCACCAGCGGCTTGAAAAAACTCCTTTGTCAGGTAGGGAGTTCCCCACTTCTTTGCACCTGTGGACATATACAGCCGATACATCTGGCTCCAGATTTCATCACCAGCTTCGTCACCCCGAATCAACTCCATCGCAAGGCTGGTTTGTTGTACTCGACGTCGCTCTTTTCGGATCTGTTTGCGAGCAGTGGAACGCAATCTCCCTACAAAGTCATCAAAGTCTTTGTAGTTGTTATTCCGCCAGTGATACTGGTGTGTTCCCCGACGAGCGAGACCAGCCTTTTCCAGAAAGGTAGCCTCTTCATCCAGGCAAAACAAGATATGAAGACTGGACGCATCAACTGCATCCAGTAGCTCTTTAAGACCCAAGACCAACGCAGACCAGATCTCCTCTTTTTTGCGTTCAGGATGATAGAGTAGTCGAGGGCCGGTCGCAGGAGTAAAAGGAACTGCAACAACAATTTTGGGATAGTATTCGATCCCCAATCGTTGAGAGATCTCGGCCCAAGTCCAATCAAAGATATACTCGCCATAGCTATCTGTCTTAACATAGGTTGGTGCGGCTCCAACCAAGACATCATCATCATCATTGTCCCAGACCAACACGTGAGCGGGCATCCAGCCCGTCCCTGGTCCAACACTCCCTGAAGTTTCAAGCAACGACAAAAATGCATGCTCAACAAACGGATTGTTCTCCCCCACCAAAGCATCCCAGGCTTCCGCAGAGATATCCGTCATGGCTTGGATAGTTGTAATCTTCATGGCAACCTATCTTTTTCGATGCTTACTATCTTCATGGCAACCTATCTTTTTCGATGCTTACTATCTTCATGGCAATACTATTCGCGTACAAAAAGAACGGAGAAGTTATTGGCGGGCATCTCAACGAGTTCTACAAACTGAAACCCATGTTGTTTGGCCAGTTTTTTGACATCACCCAAGTCACGAACACCAAAGGCAGGATCGCATGAGTGAAGCCACTCCTCGAATCGAGCATTGCTCTCGGAGGTATGCTTCCCCTCTATTTTGTAGGGGCCATACAGATACAAAGGTGCCTGACAGGGCAACACCTTTGACGCTCCCCGAAATAGGCCTATCGTCGCTGCCCATGGAGAGATATGAATCATATTGATACACACGATAGCGTCGGCCTTTTCGACGCCCCAATCCTGTTCGGTAACATCAAGAGCTATCGGTTCAAGAACATTCGAGCAGCCTTCCGATTGAATCCAGGCAGCGATACTTTCACGGGCGTCAGGGCTTCGATCTGTGGGCTGCCATTGCAGCTCAGAAAGGTGACTGGAAAAATAAATAGCATGTTCCCCTGTTCCACTTGCGATCTCTAGGACCTTGCCCGACGACGGCAAGAATCGTCGTAAGACAGCGAGGATGGGCTCACGATTTCGCGCCGTGGCAGGAGCATGTTGTTTTGACGTCATAGACAACCTCGTCAGAAAAGAGTTCTTACTGTAGTTGTTCCATCGATTTGATTAGAACTTAAGATAAGTGTAGATTCGTACAAACAATTTCATAATGTCGACTGCTGTTGCTACCTCCTCCATCGCATAAGACCAATATCTCGGTTGCATTTGGATATTCATGTTCTCCATGCTCTATCCACCAAAGTTCGATGCAGTCTGTTACAAACTCGCTCGTATCCTTACTTGTTCCAAGGTTGATGATTCCTTTGTTTTGCTTGAGGTCATAAATCCCTTGACCTTCAGGCCAGCGTTGAAGTTGATGGATAGCCTGGAGTGTCTTGTTGGGAAAAATCAACAACCCTGTGAGATAGCGAGCAATATGCTCAAAGCCAGCCTCCCGTACAAAAGCAGAACGGTAGGGCTTGAGAGATTCTTGGATAGTTGATGGCACTTCGAGAATTGGAATCATGTCTCACCTCCCACCTCTCATTGAAATCATGTCTCACCTCCCACCTCTCTGTCTTACCATTTCTTCACGTAACCTTCCAGGTCGTGTACCAAGCCTGGGTTCCAGCCCTTCGGCTTTGCTGGAGGGCTGTACGAGAAGCAGACGAGGCTTGTCAGATTTGGTGCCAGGGATTATGATGTGCAAGTCGGACGGTGGACCTCGAAAGATCCGAGTGGAGTGCTTGGCGGGCTGAACCTGTATGGTTATTCTTATAATAATCCAGTGAATTACATAGATCTCAGCGGTTCTATACCCATTCTTGTGATCTTTGCTGCTAAAATTCTTGGAGGAGCAGCTGTCGGGGCAACAATAGATCTAGGCGTTCAGTGGATTCTCCATAAATTGACAAGCCCCAAATGTAAGAAGTTTAGGGTGAGCTATGGCTCTCTTACTTTGGGTGCTACCCTTGGAGCCCTCGGTCCAGCTGTTAATGCTATCCACGTATGGAAAGCAACAAGAAGAGCATCTGAATTAGGAAGAAAACTGAACTACTTTTTGGGGCAAGCTACAGGGTCTGCTCACAATATCGACAGATCTTTGGGTATGCTGCGACAACTTCAGAGTATAGGACTTCATGATAATCCAGCAACTCGCAATTATCTTACCCAGCACTTAGCTAAAACCTTGAAGAACTTGTCCACGATCAAGCGTATTCAAAAGAATGGGAGAATTGTTAGAGAGTCTCTTCTTATGGGACCTAGAGGTGGTGTCAAGTTTGAAACAGTTTGGGAAGGTAGTAAGCTTATAACAGGGAGACTATTTGGAGCTGGAAGATGAATAAGTTACTAGAGCCAAAGCTATGGGAGTCTAAGGCGGCACTGCTCGCCTACTTAGACAGATTCCCCGAAAAAAGCATGTTGATTGGGAGGGATGTTGAGGCTCCTCAGAAATTTTACTCTTTTTCTATTCCTATAGACACCAGATTTGTCGAAATCGGAATAATCTCTTCAGGACTTAGTATAAAACCCGAAATTTTTCTTTGCGAGAATAAGCAAATAGTCGTTGGGTGTGATTGCCAAATTAAGTGTATCTCCTTGCAAGATTTAAGTATCGTATGCTCCAAACAACTAGATGGTGTTTTTTATGAATTGATCCCTGTTGAACTTAATGAAGTAGTCTTAATCGTCCAGGAGTTGGGGGTAATATGTATTAATCCAAAAGGTGAAGAGATTTGGTCAATTGATACAGATATCATAGAAGATTTTTGGATGGATCATCTTGGGAATCTGATTTTGACAATCATGGAAGATACATACACTCTAAAAATAGACATTCTTTCGGGAAAGGTCTCATAAACGGCACTGGAAGGAAGATTTAGTCGGGTATGGCCATCGTTTGGGCTACAGGAGGTGCCCCGGTCAAGTCGTGGCATGACAAATCCTTGTACCAACCCTCGTGGTTTTTCCAAACGTTATTCTTACGACAGCCAAGGTTTGCTTCTTAAAACAGAAAACCTTGTGGGTGGCATTTCAACTCTGGTACGTAAGAAAGATCCAGTAACGGTAACGTCTGCGTATTCTGTAACCTTTACCTCGCCAGAAAAACGGATCACCAAGTACCAAGTAAAATTTTTGCCGAACGGCGATCAGGTACGAACCAACACAACCCCCGACAATCTCAAAAGTAGCCAAGGGTTTGGCAAAGACGACAAAGAGACATCGACCTCGCCAGACGGTATCAACACATCGGTAACACCTGGCCCGGACCCACGTTTTGGGATGCAAGTTCCGCTGATCCAATCTGCTTTGGTGACCTTTCCAGCTGGCACAAAGTTGAGTATCGCAAGCTGGTCAAAGGCTGGCTTTACAAAGACGGTATCAATCCAATCGCCGAACTCGATGACAAAGGCAAAGTGGTCGCAAGGTTTGTGTATGCAACACGAGCCAACATCCCAACCTACATGGTCAAGGGCGGCAAAACCTACCAGCTCGTTTGCGACCAGC
>JALTMC010000306.1 GCA_027005175.1 Myxococcales bacterium | reverse complement strand
TTACAGAGGAGTTCATAGATCGTGGTCTTTGAAGGTTTCACTTCCAAATTGCCAACCGTCGTTTTTCCCGTCAACTTAACGGGGTGGGCCTCTTGAATCACAAAGTTCACACCGGCCACAAAGAGGTTTCCAAAGGAAACAGACATCAAGAAGCAAGCCATCACAAGAGACTTCATCTTCTTGGGAGCTTGGGTATAAGAGAACTCAAGACAGGTAATAGAGACAAAGACCTCAGCGGCGGTAAGAATGGCATAAGAGATCAGCTGCCAAACGATATTCGGTTGAAAACCAGCATTCAAACGGCTCTCAATCCATGCAGGTATTAAGAAAGCGGGAACTGTGATAAACAAACCAATGGCAATTTTGCGTAGCGGAGTGAGTTTGAACATCTTGTTCAAAAAGGGGTAGATCAGAAAGGTAAAGAGAGGGATAAAGGTCATGATCAAGATGGGATTGATGGCTTGGATCTGTGAAGGAAGCCAAGTGATCCCTAGCCAGTCACGGTCCATCTTGTCGGCTTGAAGGACCCAGGCCGATCCAGTCTGGTCGAACAGAGCCCAAAACATCGCGACAAACAAATAGATAATAAACAAACTACCAACAGACTTGAGACCTTCCTTACTGAAGACTTCTTTGAAGAAAGCTTTTCCACCGGGAGGAATATGAACAAACTTTCGACGTCCCATCCAAAAAACGATGGTGGCCAAAAGCATCAATCCACCGGGAATACCAAACGCCCAATGTGGGCCGTAGTGTTTGAGCACAAGTGGTGTCATGATGGTTGAAGCAAAGGCTCCAAGATTGATCGAAAAGTAAAACCAACCAAAAACTTTCTCTAAGAGTGCCGCATTTGACTTTCCAAACTGGTCACCAACATGTGCAGAAACACAAGGCTTGATTCCACCGGCCCCGATGGCGATAAGAGTCAAACCTATCGTCAACCCCAACCGAGTCTCATCGAGAGCGAGCGCAAGGTGCCCCAGACAGTAGACTGTGGAGAGGGAGAGAATCGTCTTGTATTTCCCAAGGAAATAATCCGCGAGAAGAGCACCAAGCAGTGGGGTGAAATACACAGCGGAGGTAAACAAGTGGAACAATGTTTTGGCCTCTGCGTGGCTCATCACGTCCTTGTACCCGCTAGAATCTACAAGAAACTTGGTCATGAAGATGATCAAAATAGCCTTCATACCATAGAAACTAAAGCGCTCTGCCGCTTCGTTTCCAATAATATAGGGAACACCACCCGGCATATCCTTGCTGGGAACAGGTGCTGTTAAGTAATTTGGATCGTTGGCCACAGTATCTACCCACCACTTTCATAAGGTTAATAAACGCAATAATTCCGAGAAACGGAATCGAAACAACCACAACAAAAACAAGTCTCGAAAAGATGACAATATTGGACGTTATGCCATCAAATGCTCGCTTTGTCTAGCCCAGATGAATCGTCGGGATTAGAGGACAAAAAAGCAAAGAGCCGAGAGCAAGAAGGCTCCAGCGAGGTTGAGCAATACACCTTCCGAAGCCATCTGTCGTGTGGTCACATGTCCAGTCCCAAAAACAATGGCATTGGGAGCTGTAGCCACAGGCAGCATAAAAGCACAACTCGCGCTAAGAGCAGCCGGGATCATCAACAACACAGGATCGATTTTCGCAGCAACACCTGCTGCTGCAAGGATAGGCATTAGCAATGCTGTGGTTGCAGTATTGGAAGTGATCTCTGTTAAGAAAGTCACCGTCAGACAGATGGTGAAGATCATCAACCACACAGGCCAAGCAGTCAAGCCAGACAAGGCTTGCCCCATTGCTTTGCTGAGACCAGACACACCAAAGGCTTTGGCGATCGCAATACCACCACCAAACAAGAGCAGTAGGCCCCACGGGATCTTGAGCGCGGTGGGCCAATCGAGCAATCGTTCCCCTTCCCCCTCTCCATCGGGAACAAGAAACATGATCACAACAGCAGTCAGGGCAACAGTTGCGTCACCTGCTCCTGGGACGGCAAATAACTTGCTCCACCCACCAAAAGGAGCGGTCCGAGTGATCCACGCCAAAGCTGTAAGCAAGAAGATGGTCAGTACCCGGATTTCAGCGGCCCTCCAAGGCCCTCCCCCCGGGATCGCAATGGCTTTCTTACTTTTGATCTTTCTTGTAACAGACAACCAAGCCAAAGGAAGCAACACACAAACAGCAGGGATACCGATCTTCATCCAAGAGAGGAAGCTCATCTTTAGACCCAGGGTCTTCTCGTAAACGGCCATAAAGATAATGTTGGGTGGTGTACCAACAGGGGTTCCGACCCCTCCAATGCTCGCAGAGTAAGCGATGCCAAGCAACAGAGGTACAGCCAACTCCTGATCTTCCGATTTCTCGATGACAGCCAGAGCGATCGGCATCATCATCAAGGTGGTAGCAGTGTTGGAGATCCACATACTCAAAAGAGCGGTAGCCAGCATGAAGCCAAGAACAAGCCGCTTCCCCCCGCCTCCCACAAAACGAACCATAGTTAAAGCAAGCCGCTGATGAGTGCCGCTCTTCTCCATCGCTGTCGAGAGGATAAAGCCACCCATCAACAACAAAATCAATGTGTGACCATAAGCCGTCGCGACCTCCTTGTGGTTGAGCACTCCAGCCAATGGAAAGGCCGCAAAGGGGATCAAGGAAGTTACGGGGATAGGAACAGGCTCAGTCACCCACCAAAAAGCACACAAGGCCGTAATACCCGCAGTAAGACTGGCCGAAGTAGCCATCCCCAGACTGAATAAGATCGCCCACACCAACACCCCAAAGATAGGCCCAAACCAAAGAAAGATGAGCTGTTTTTTTTGCATATGTTCTCGAATCCACCCTCTGAATGCGTCCTAAAAAATGTACACCCGGTATATACATCGGATACCTACTTTAGACCATCCTACCATCCTTCTTCAATAAGAGAAATCTCTCTTATTGAAGAATATTTTGTTTCTCCAAAAAGAGAAACACCCTCTTGACAAATGCCTCCTCCTACCCACAACATCCGAGAAAGACATAAAAATATCTCTACTGCCAAGGACTGGAACAAGGATTGCTGCAAAAAAAAAGAACGTGAACCATGAATCAGTCACTTGCTTGATAAAGGAGAAAGACAATGAAAAAACAACGAAGCAACAAAAAGCAAACCAAGAGGTTTACGATAAAAACAGGAGTCAAGGCTGGTTCTCAGAAGGGAGAAACAAGCCTGTATCTCATTATCAAAGAGCCGGTTGTTCGGAACCCCAAAGGCTAACCCGAATAAGGAAGCAAGACGTCCGATCCAACATCCATAAAGTATCAACAAGTAACCCACGAGTTGCGCAACGAGCACCTGAGAATGAATTCTCAGGCTGACGGTTTGAACGATATTGAAAAGGGAGAAGTCCCTACCGGGACTCTGAAATCATGATGCAATGATACTGTTGCTCATCCGTCACAGTATCGATGAAAAGAGTGAGTCAGTCCCGACAAGGACTTCTACCCATCACTATCTTGGGAGACCACAAGCCTTGGAATGAATTCCAAGGTGCGCAGACCAAATTCCGCATCTCGTTGCGTATCTTGTGAGAGTAACCTTCCTATTCCATTCGACGAATAAGTCGCAACCGACACTCTCATGGATTCTTCACATGGAACCGGGTCGTCGGCCGCTTACACAACCACCACAAACACTTACTTCGAAAGACGTAGGAGCTATTTACGATGAAGAAACTATGTATTTCAGCAGCAATTCTCGGCAGTATACTCTTTTTCTCTCCCCGAATAACCCAAGCTCACAGAGGAGTCATGTACGGATTCTCAGGCGGTGCGGGATTTATTGCTGGTTCTGTAGCAGGTCCCGGCGGTTTGGCCCCTGCTGGAGTGGGAGCAACCTATGTACTACCTGCTTTGGAACTGCGATTTTTTCGTAGGCATCGACAGTCCTTTGAGGTCCAGCTAATGTTTGGAAATATGCTTTATGGCATCATCGCAGGAGCGGTCAATGGTGGATTTTCTTTGCCATTGCAAGTCGGACTTTACCATAGCTTTCGCATAGGTCGAGGAGTATTCCGATTTATCGTGGCTCCTGGAGCTGAGATCGATCTGAGTATTTCCATCGCAGGAGGCTTGGCCCTGGGATTATCCGTCGCTCCTGGAGTGCGCTTGGGACTAGAAATGGCCTTTTCACCAGGATTTCGCCTTGAGATACGCGCTCGTCCATTTATCACGGCTGGTATCTTTGCCGTGGCTTCCAGTGTGGGAAGAGTGATTCCGCTATTTGGTGGAGGAATGCTCGCTGAATTGGCTCTTTATTTTGGATAATCTTGAACCTAACACGCCCCACACAAGCTTCTGCCCGCAGTCCTCTCTGAAAGAAGCTTCCTTGCTTCTGCCCGCAGTCCTCTCTGAAAGAAGCTTCCTTGCCTCTACCCACAGTCCTCTCTTGAAGAAGCTTCCTTGCTTCTACCCACAGTTTGCTGCTCATGTCGAATTGGAGACATCGTGTTCAGTTCTCTTGAAGAAGCTTCCTTGCTTCTACCCACAGTCCTCTCTTGAAGAAGCTGCCTGTATACTCTTGTTTCGCGCTCGCTGTCGATTCAAAACAAAGTATGATACAGTTCCTCGGTAAGCAGGAGAGCTTGTCTCGCATTTGTGAGTACACAAGAAGCTCGCCTTCATGAAGGAACAAACCGTCAACGACCCCCACCAAACCCGGGCTTCGTCCTGCAAGTTCTGCCGGGTCCGCGATCAGGAGGGGATTTCCTCGCCCACAACATAAGAGTTTTTTTCTGATGACATCGACAACTTGGCTCATGATCACTTTTGGCATTGTTGTGGTTCAGCGTCTGATCGAGCTTTGGATTGCTGCAAGAAATCAAAAATGGATTCTCGCCCGAGGCGGTCAAGAGTTTTCTCCGGAGCACTATATCTGGATTGTGTTGCTTCACATATCCTGGCTTGTCGCCTGGCCGATTGAATCTTATCGACTTGGCCCACAGATCCACGAAGGGTGGCCTTTCATTGTTGGAGGCTTGGCCGTTGCCCAATTCTTCCGCTATGGCGCACTTCTGAGCCTCGGCCACTACTGGAATACCCGTATTATCATTGTCCCTGGTGAAAAACTTGTCACCCGAGGCCTCTATCGTTGGATGCCTCATCCCAATTATGTGGCAGTCGCCCTGGAATTAGCACTTTTTCCAATGCTCTTCAGAGCTTGGTACACCGCGACCGTCATCTCTGTCCTCAACGCGGTCATCCTTCTTACGATCCGTATCCCTGCCGAAAACAAAGCGTTGACACAACTTAGGGTCCGTCCAAAAAGAAAGTAGTTGATTTGCGCTTCGATTCGCCGCCCTGGCAAGGTTCTCCGACGAGAGAATCGCTTGCTGTTCCGAGGAGGTGTAATCCAGCCAGGGTGGATGAAGCGGAGATGCAAACGGTATAGGTTATTTTTGGACGGACCCTTGCCTAAAATTCTCCCTCAAATACAGCAGAACGGTTCGGGAGACTCCCTCCCAAATCGCAAGAAACCTCTCCTACCACAACAGACTTGATTTGTGTTTACTATTGAGACGAGCCTGAGCCTCAACATCCAACAACAACTTCACCTTTCTTTTGGACTGTCGCAAATTCGCAATGACTCCACGAA
>JALTMC010000305.1 GCA_027005175.1 Myxococcales bacterium | reverse complement strand
AGCAATGAAGAACTTGAAGATCTTATTGAACTACAAACTACTTTACGAGAAGCTCGTGAGAAAGCCCTGATAGACATAGCGCGAGAAGAGGCTCTACGAGAAGCAGAAGCTCGTGAGAAAGCCCTGGTAGACATAGCGCGAGAAGAGGCTCTACGAGAAGCAGAAGTTCGGGAGAAAGCTCTGGTGGAAAAATCTCGTAAGGCATTACTTGGCGGGGTGCATGTTTTGGCTCATCAACTTTTTCCAAAGATGAGAAAGACGACTTTGGAACAGATGAACGAACTTACACTGGAGCAACTTCAATATTTGATGGGGCAAATACCGGAGCTTGAAAGCTCCAAAGACTTTCGTCATCTTCTTAAGTCTTTGAAGGAAAAGTAAGTGCAGGTTATTCGTTAGGTTCAGACCTAATTCTTGAGTCTTTGAAGGAAAAGTAAGTGCAGGTTATTTGTTTGGTTCAGCTCTAATTTTTGCGAGTAAAAGGTTTTCTTGTGAAATACAATGCCCAGTAAATACTCGACTCTAAAGCCTAGCTGGAGCCCGATGAGTTCGAGCGCATATCTTCGATGAGGGAGTCTCATGAAACGCATGATGAGCACTTGGTGTCTGCATCCATACGAGCACATCTAAACTTCACTTCAAAACCAATATGTTTCGCAACGTATGTCACAAAGTGACACTTTTGACTTTCGTGTAGTGTTCTGCCCAATCACAAAACTTCTGTTTTTTTGTCAAGCTCTTCTCTCAGCCACGATTCACCGCCCGATCTTTCTGGCTCTAGCTGCACATAGGATAGAGAAAATTGATGTTCACCAAATAGGTGAGTGCCAAAGACGGCAATCCTTAGGCATTCAAGGACCGTGCCATTTGGGCGGTGGATTAAGGTCAGCCATTCAGGACCAACCACAGGACATCAATCGAAGGCAGAATCCAAAATCGTGTTGATTTCTGCTGTTCAATGTGGTTTTCTTTTGCGCATTCTAGGATGAACATGGAATTTCCTTTGTGGAGGTAGTGCATATGCGGTTGTTGTTCGTTTTTCTTGTTGGAGCTTTGTGTTTTGTCGGTAAACTCCCGACAAGTCAGGCTGTTCCTATAAAAATAGGTGAGTCCATGCGATTGGATATCGATGGACAGTACCGTTTCTTCTATGATTTTATGAATGACTTTCCTCTCGATGAGCTGGGCAAGACGGTGGGGAATCCGGAGTCGGGTCGCGTACACAACAGGTTGCGCCTCTCTCCGGCCTTTCATATTGGAAAAACCTTCAGCATCTTCGGTCAGATCGACGTTGTGAAGTTTGACAATCTCTACGGTATCACCACGGATATAGGCAGCAAGTTCTTCTCTCCGATACGTTCGCAAGTGGAGGGCTTTATTCCTGTCGATCCGCGTCACCTGTGGGTCCAATGGATCTCCCCTGTCGGTGTGTTCCGATTGGGGCAGCAGCCCAGTCATTGGGGGCTGGGTATTGTGGCCAACAATGGACAGACGCAAACCGGTGAGTTCGCCGCTCCTCGGTATGGTGACATTGTCGAACGATTGATCTGGGTCATTCCCATCGCAAGGCCTTTCACCAATTTACCCATTAGCAAAAGATTGTTTCTCGCAGCTGGATTTGATATCGTTTTTCGCGATGAGTTTGCAGAGTTGGTGAAAGGCGACCTTGCGTTCCAAGGAGCCTTTTCTCTCTTCTATCGTCAAAAGAAAGACATCTTTGCCGGGATTTATGTTGCCATTCGCAGCCAACAAGACCAAAATGGAAGTCGTATCGATGCGCAAGCGTACGACCTCTTTGTTAAGACATCAGGTCTCTTTGCCAAAGGACAAGTCGCTCTTGATCTGGCCTTTGAGGGTGCTGTGATTACTGGAAGTACAACACGTATTCTCAATGACCAAGGGAAAGAGGGACTCAGGATAGAGTCTATGGGAGCGGTGGGGCGATTGGCTCTGCGTCTGCCAAAAGCTGGCATTCGGGTTGGTTTGGAGTTGGGCTTTGCCTCCGGTGACAACAATACAGATGATAATGTCAGTCGCCTGTTCCGGTTTGATCCCGATTACCAACCCTCGATGATCTTGTTTCAACGTGCTTTGTCTGCGATTTCTGCTCATGGGGCAGACAGAGCAGCAGAACCAACACGGACAGGCTTTCCTGCTCGCGGAACGGACCAAATCCCATCTCTCGGACGGGTTGGCAATGTGTTTTATCTCCAACCTGTGATCGCTTATCGTCCCTTTGCCAACTTCGTACAGGCTTTGAAGAAGACAGAGTTGAAGGTGGGAATGCTGTTTGCCCGTGCTGCCGCAGATCTGATCGATCCTTTTTCAACTTTTCGAGCAGGGGGTGTGAATACCACATCGTATGGTCGCTCGGCAGCAACGGCACAAGATCTAGGGATGGAACTCAATATATCCCTTGCATTTCAATATGATATTTGGAAAACTGTCTCTGTTAAATTAGTCTTGTTATACGGTCACTTGTTCGCGGGTGCTGGGCTGACTGGTGCGAATGGTAAAGGTGCTGCCATTGATATGTTTCAGGCACGCTTTGTTACGAGGTTTTAAAAACATGAATCGTTATCTTTCCTGGTTAGGAATGCTCTTCTTGTGCTCTATGACTTGTCTCACATCGTTGCGATGTTCTGAAAATATTACAGCGCAGGGGTTGGCAAAGACCACCGAAACGGGAGGTCCCAAGATACTCTTTGACCTTGACGCCAAGCCGTTGCCCGAGATTCCATTGCCGAACAACTTGGCCACACGAATCGATCCATCGTCTGTGACAAAGCGTCGTATCAACGTCACAATGATCGCGCCAACTCATATGGAGGAGACGGTTCGCAAGAAGATTAACAAACTGACGGGCTTTGCGGTATTCTCACCCATCACTGTGCGCTTTGATAAGTTACTTGATCTCGGTGATATCATTAAACGTCACCAGAAGAATAACAAGTTTGAGGATGATGCTGTCTTTGTGATTAACCTCAACCCGAAGTCTTCCATGTATGGGAAGCCTGTGTTGCTTGATATGGGGCGAGGGAATTTTCCGCTGGCTTTAGAGCGACCCTCCAACTACTTCGACCACGACCCTCACGCGGGTCGTATCAACATCTTGTTCGAGACGAATAACGAAAAAGACACCAACAAGAATGGCAAGTTCGATCCTATTGATGATATCGACCACGACGGTGTTCAAGATAAGCCCAATGTGTATCCTGTTGGTGCAAAGCCCAAAGATGGCTTGTTGACCTTCTACGAGAGACAAACCAATACATTGATTCTGCGTCCCGTGATGCCATTGGAACCTGAAAGCCTCTATGCTGTGGTGCTAACATCTCGCCTGAAGGGGACAGATGGAAAGTCCATTCAGTCGCCTTTTGACTTTGTGAATCACACCCGTCAAACTCCTGATTTGCGACCACTGCTCGGTAAAGATGGTGGTGGTGATGACTTGTTGAAAAAAATTGGCGTAGACAGCAAAGAGATTGCTTTTGCCTGGACCTTTACAACCCAGAGTACCACCCGTGGACTTAAGGAACTGCGTGATGGGCTCTATGGTCATGGTCCCTTTCGTGCTCTTGCCGATAAGTATCCCGCCAAGCTGAGCAAGTTACATCCCCTCGTGAACAAAGACAAAGCCAAGGGTAAGGTCTGGGTGATGGATGCCACCTTGTTTGTTGCTGCCTTGCGCCCTCTTTCTGCTCTTGTCTTGCCAGGTAGTGCCAAAGCTCGAAAAGCCTTGCTCGACTCCATGGAAAATATGGACTATATCGTGTCGGGGGAGTTTGTCACTCCTTATTTTCTTACAGCCCGTGATAAAAATGGCAAGCCTGTTACCCCTGCAAAATCAGTAGGAGCTGGGATTATTCCCGACTCCAAAACAACCTTTGAAATCGACCGAAACACAGGTCGGATGGTGGTGGGGAAAGATACAGTAACTTGGTGGTGTGGTATCCCCAAATCCGTCGGGAAAATTAAGCCACCTTTTGCCGTCAACTTCTACGGTCATGGCTATGGTTCGTCCCGTTTTGAGATGCTGGGATTTGTGGGCAACCTGGCGAAGTTTGGTTTGGCAACGTGCTGCCTTGACGCGGCAGGTCACGGAACGGTACTGACCAACGATCCCACACTGCTTGAGCTTGTTGAAAATGCTCTCGGCTTGGTGGGGATTGGTGGTGTGTTTAATGCACTTTCTCCCGGTCGTGCACGCGACTTGAACAACGACGGCGTCGCCGATTCTGGCGGTGACTTCTGGACAACAGACACCTTTCATACCCGTGATATTGTGCGTCAGAGTGTTTTCGACCATATGATGATGATTAAAATCATGCGCAGTTGGGATGGCAAGAAGCAGTGGTCTCTCGATACAGACAACGACGGAAAGCCCGACCTGAAAGGCATCGCTGGTGACTTCAACGGTGATGGTGTCGTTGATATGGGGGGTCCCAAACAGAAGTACCATGCCTGGGGACAATCTTTGGGAGGTATCCTCTCTGCGGTCCTCGCAGGAGTTGAGCCTGCCGTGACTTCAGCGGTTCCTGTTGCTGCCGGAGGCGGCTTGATTAATATCGGTGGCCGCTCGATTCAAGGGGGTGTTGTTGAGGCCGTTTTCTTGCGGATGATGGGTCCACTCTTTATGGGTTATGGGAACAAAGATGGCACGATGGAGATCCGCATCTGGGTTCCTGATGTCAACAAAAAAGCCTGTAGTTTGCCCCTGAAAGAGGTCAAGAAAGATCCCACGCAAAATTGTCAAACCACCAAAGGGCGACTCCAAGGAGCCCGCCTTACCATCACAAAAGCCAAAATTGAAAAGGGTGATAAGGTTGTCGTCACCAATCTTCGTTCCAAGGAAAAAGGTTGGGCGATTGTTCGGGAGGCCCCCAACAAGCAGTTGTATTTTCGTACTTTTGTGGCGACCGACGCTCTCTCTGCTATGGAAAAGCGACATCTACTTAACTTACCCGCCGATACCAGTGTGATTCTCAAACCCAAATTCAAGTTGCCTGAGATCTTTGCTTCTGGCGAAAAAGGCAAAGTGAAGGTGGTGTCGTATCCCGATGGAAAGGACGGAAAATCCCAGGAAAAGATAGTGCCTTTGTTGGGAGATCCACTAGAGATCGTCATCTACAAGAAAGACCCCAATTTCAAATATACCGAAGTTCGGGAAAAGATTACGACCTTTGGTATGGATCTTCGATTTCAAGGGGCCATGTACAAGGCGGGTACACCACTTTTCGCGATTGCTGAAGGGTTGGGCTTACAACGACAGCATCCTGACTTTCGAAAGTTTGTTGGTTTTGCTGGGATGATTCTTGAGCCTGCTGATCCTATCGCTTATGCTCCTCATTACCATATCAAGCCACTGACCTATACCTACGAACGCAATGTTCAGCCCGGTGCCAATGTTCTTGTGGTTCCTACACTGGGTGATATGAATGTTCCTGTGGATACAGGAATTGCGATTGCACGTGCGGCAGGAATTATCCCTCTCTTCAACCCGGACCCACGATATCCAGATCCTTCCAATCCAGGTCAGTTTCTGACACCCAACCAAGTGTTGCTTAAGAACTATGTGGTAGAGGGTGTGGAGCGACTCGGTCGTTTCTTTAGAGCCTCCGACAAAAAGCCCACTCTGTTTGATCCCGACAACCTCAGTGAAGGTAAAGATGGTTTTGGTGCTCCTCGCTTAAATCCACCTTTACGCCTTGTGGTACGCACTGCTAATGGTGTGTCAGGTATGCGTATTCCCTACACTCAATTTAACGGTGCGCATGGATTTGAAACCCCCGACCCCAGTAAGAAGTTCGACATCAGCGGCTTTATGATTCATCAAGTTGGATATTACTTCTACACCAACGGGAAACAAATCAGTGATGACCGCTGCCTTGAAAAAGGCACTTGCAGCTTCATCCCCATCAATAACAAAAACTAGCGAGTTGGTCGGCGTCGTCTGAACCAAAGGAGGGAGAGGGAGAGTCCAAGGAAGAGCATTCCGAGGGGGATCGTTGGTGTTGTATTAGCGTTACAGCCGCAGCCTTTGGGTGCCAGGAGTTCTTCCTGTCCTTCTTCTTTTGGCAGAGTATCGCCATTTGTGTGATCGTTTACCTGTGACTTCTCGGTCTGGATCTTTTCCGAGAGGAACTCAGGTTGGGATGCATCTTTTGTTGTTTCCGCTTGGGGCTCCTCTTGTGCCTCATCCTTTGCCTCATCACCTGGTTCGGGTTCTTCGCCTGCCACACAGGCCAGCTTGACGATACTACCGTAGACAGGGCCTTGTCCGTTGGTGGTCATCGCCAGGCCATCTTTGCCTACAGCAGTGAGGGCCGCTACACCTTTGAGCAAGCCCGCGACGATCTTGACCTTGCCTGTACCAATGTCTGCAACATAGATGGCGTTGTCTTTGGTGTCGGCCAGGATAAGCCACTTGCCTACGAGAGTAAGTCCTCCTGCCTCACCGGGTAGGGTGCTTGCGACCGACTTGGGCTTCTCTCCCTTTTTGGCGATGCTGTAGAGTTGCCCGTCTGCTTTGTCGAGCGCGTAAAGCACACCTGTTTTGGCATCATAAGCCAGGCCTATCGGCTGTTGCAGTCCGTCAGAGTACAGCGTCACGGCTTTGGCTTTGTCCACGTGATAGATCTTACCGTTACCTGCGGAGGCAACAAAGAGCCCTCCTTTGTTGTCACTGGCAAAGGCAGCAGGCTGGACGATGCCATCGGAGGCTTGCAGCCAGTTGTCTTTTTTGCCTCCTTTCACACGAACAACCACATTGTTTGATGTTTCTGCGATGTAGATATTGCCATCAGCATCTTCAAAGACAGCACCTGGACCCGAGAGGCCTTTGACCACCTCTGTTTCTTTGGTGACTTTTTGTTGGTTGTCCAGCTTCAGGCGAAGCACCGTGCCTTTGTTGTTGTCTGTGATTAAGATGCTGCCATTGGCTCCGGCGGCGATTCCTGCGGGTGTTGTGAGTGTACTTTTTAAGGCTTTGGTGCCTTTCATCACCACAGGATTGTTGGCAAACGCAATGGAGACCTTGTCGTTTGCGGTGTCCTTGCCACGTGTGGCCTTGGCCTCCAACACGATGTTACAACTGGATAGATTGACCCGAGCTACCGCAAAAGTAGAGGCCTGGGTTGAGGCTCCTGTTACGGTTGCTATTGTGTCGTTGACTGTCACCTTGGCGTCACCGTCAGCGACATCACCCGAGACTGCAATTACGGGAACTGTGACCTTGTCGTCTTGTTGATGAGATGTGATCTTGACCGTCATGGGCGGACGTTTGACCTCTTTGCGGAGCTGTAGCGTGGCAGCGTCCAGAGCAAACTCTTGGGTCCCTAACTTGGTGGTTAACATCAGCGTATAATCACCCTTGGCCAGCTTGCTTGTATCGAAACTCTTGTTGAACTTCTGACTCTTTTGAACTGCGAGGTTGAGTTTTTCAACAAGCGTATCTTTTTCTTTTCGATCTGTATCGGAGAAGATACGAACCTTGATCTCGTGATTGGTAAAGGGCTGGTTTCCAATGTTTGTGACGGTAAAGGATATCGCGATAGTGTCACCGACTTTGGCCAGACCAGGTGTGACATTGAGAGTGCCCAACAGGCCTATACCGCTAGCTGCGCTAGTTAGGATTTCAAAGTTGGTGGTGGCTTTGGCGATGTCTTTCCCCAAGTATTCCACAGTGAACGTTGCGGTGTATTTTCCCGGAGGATGGGCCTTGGTGTTCCAACCTGTCGCTTGTTCTCTGAATCGACCGAACATCAAGTTCGTCACTGTAAAGGACAGCACATCGATTTGCTTTTGTTTGGCGTCTTCGATCACGATCTTACATTTAAGTGTTTCGTAGGTGGCATTGGAGCTATCGTTGAAAATCCGGCTCATGAAAGAGACAGGTGCGTTGGCAGGATAAGCCAGACGATCGGTGCTTAACTCGGCTCTGGCCTTAATCTCTGGATCCACCGCAAAGTCTGCTTTGGCTTCTGCGATCACACCGGCACTCTCGAAGAGTTGAACACGCGCTCGGTAGGGGCCTGGTGGTGTTGTCTTGGTGTTCCATGTGAAGGTCCATTTCTTGACGGGAGCGACCTTTGCCTTACCGGCAGTGATCATCTCTTGGGCGGTGGGATGACCCACCGCAATACCAAAGAAGTTGTAACTGGCAGTGTTGAGCTTTGTGCTGGCAGTGTATGTCGTTCCATTGCCCGAGAAGAGTAGGATCTTTCTGCTTGAATATGTGGTCGCAAACAGATCCAGGATTCCGTCGTAGTTCCAGTCTGCCATGGCCCAGGCTGTGTAGTTGTCGGTATCCAGCGAGGGGACAACAACGGGAGTGTTCCAACCCCCTTTGCCGTTGCTCATGATCTGATAGGCATCTCCTGTATTGCTGTTGTTGACGAGGAGATCGTAGTGTCCATCCTTGTTGAAGTCCGCGACAGCCAATCCATGCATGTTGCTAAACTTTGTGGTGTACAACAACTTGGCTGTAGCAAACCCACCTTTGCCGTCACCTTTGAGAAAGTAGATACCACCTCGGTAATAGGTGCTGAATATCAGGTCCAGGTTGCCGTCCTTGTCATAGTCGATTAAGACATTGCCATACGGGCGATAATAAGAGGACGCCATACGAAGACTTTTGAGTGGTTGGAAGGTTCCGTCACCATTGCCAAGTTGCCAGTAGGCGTAATAATAGCGTCCAAACATGATGTCGAGGTTGCCATCTTTGTTGATGTCGCCCACTTGCATGGAGTAGGGGAAATAGGACCTGCCAAAGTTTCCAATCTCTTTGCGCTTGGTGATGTCAAAACGTTTGGGATTCGAGCGATCTCCAGGGTAAAAGTAGATCTTTCCTGTGGAGTAGGAGGCTGCAATCAGATCGGTAACACCGTCTTTGTTGAAGTCTCCAAGGGCGACAGCGCGAACGTAGTTTGTGCCTGATCCTATATCCTGAATGTAAATATCAGGTGCCCAGGTGCCATCTGCTTTGCGCTCCTTGATATAGATTCGCCCTGCATCTTCGGCGTAAGCGATCTGCCAGCCTGTGGTGGGGAAGTCCAACAACTTGGGGGTGGTTGGGCTGCTGCCTCCAACCTTGTCAAAGAATATATAAATCTGAGCTTTGGTTCCTCCTTGGATGGCGTCTTTTAAGAAGAGCAGTAGGCTCCCCTGTGCTTTGCTTCTTGCATCAAATCCTTTGGACCGAAGGAACTTATAAGGGAGCAGACGGTACTCTTTTTTCGTGGAGTCATACCATGCTACTCGTATGGAGTTCGTATCCAGAGTTTCACTGCTTTGGCCGATCTGTTGCAGGGCTTGTGTAAAGTCTACCGCAATACCCAGAAAGTAATGTTTTGTTCCTGTTGCAGGTGCGGTCCAATTGACGGGGATTTGATAGGGCCAACCCACTAGCCCCGCTGAGGGGATATCTTTGGCTGTGATGTCGCCTACTTTTTCGACAGGCTTGTCTTTGGCGTCAACAATCCAAACTTCACCCCGACCATTCCAGTCTTTGGTTGTTTGATTTTGAAGACTCACCGTGATCGTTGCATCTGTTTTAACCGGATACTGAGACTTGTCTGTGACGATGGATAGCTTGAGCCCACGTACATTCACAGAGAAGTTGCGATTGGCTATGTTGTTCTCTTCGGATGATTCGGCAATATCATCGTAGGGATCAACCACCACATACAGATTAAATGCACCCTCTTTAAGGATAATATGGTGGAGTTTGGCGTCGGCTGACTTGCCTTTCTCTATTTTGGTGAGAGTAACGGAGCCAAGAGCCTTCCCACCCTTCTTTGGATCGCCACGGAAGAAGGCTACAAGAACTTTACTCACATCGGTGGTGCCGATGTTGTAGACGCTTGCTGTGAGTACGACCTTCTCTCCTTTGGCGGCTGGGAAGGGTCTCATCGATAGGCCGTATTGCGTCACCGCGAGGTCGGTTCCACGAGCACCCGGCAGCTTGAGATCGACTTCCGCTCTGTTGTTGTTCTCGTTGGATTCTTGGATCTTATTGTCGGGGTCAAGGACTGCAACGATCTTGGCACCGCCCGGCAACACCTTCCAAGGGACCGAAACGGCCTGTGTTTGGGCTGGATTAAGCTTGGGGATTTTGACTTCTGCAAAGACCAGTCCGCCTTGGGTTGGATCGCCCAAACTTAAACGCAACACCACATCGATAGCTGGCTTTCCACCGTTGTTTCTTACGTTCATGACCAAGCTACCTGTTTGTCCAGGCACCAAGGGATCGGGCACAGTTTTGATACCGTTAGCAAACATCAGATCGGGGAAGTTGTCGAGGGGTGCCGTGTATTTCCCGTCTGCGGCTCCTTTGGAGATGTTGTACGTTGTCTCTGTCTTTACGTTGCGTATCGAACCATCACGGGCTTTGTTATGGGTGGTATAGGTGATCTTGTAGTCTGAAATCGAGCGTCGTACACCTCGTACGATGGCTTGCACCACTTGGGTTGCATTTTTGAAAGGGAAGGCTTCTCCGCCTGTATCTTTGGCTGCTCGTTTCATCTGGACTGCAACGATCTGAGTCTCTCTTATCTCTTTGCCCCAGAATGGATAGTAGATGGCCCCGGCTTTTTTGGCAGCTTTGATCATCTCATCGACAGCTTCCGTATCCTCCTTGGTCCAGCCATTACCGGCATAGGCACCTTCGTCGGAAATCGGGATAATGATGCGGATCGCGTCCGCTCGCCATTTGTGGGTAAAAGAGGCCCAGGTGGAGCCCGGCCCCCAGTCCTCGACATGGGCTCCCTTCGTTTTTCCACGCCAGATGACTGTGCTCAGTTTTACACCACACTTCATCTGGGTACCGAGGCCATAGATAGTAACTTTGGTGTCGATACGACTGGCCAGAAGTAGGTCGCGAATATCATCAACAACCTCACAAACCGTTTTCCATTCGTCGAGCATGGAGCAGGATGTATCGATCACAAATGCGAGGTCTGCTTTGGGAATCTTTTTGGTGGGTTGGGTTAGCTGCTTTACGGTGATAGGGATCTCACGAACTGCGTCCTCCCATACTTTAAAGTTTCTATCATCAAGCCCGAACAATCCACCACCGTTGGCATCCTTAACACTCATAAAGACATCAACCACAGGAAACTTACTGCTGTCGATCTTATTCACATATGTCGCCAAAAATGGATCTGCATGGACACTCACTTCCACTGTCGCTGTGTTGTTTTTTTCATTCAGTTCAGAGATCTTGTTGTTTGGATCAATCACTGCGTAGATCGTGCGTTTTCCAGGCCTGACCTTGGCCAGTTTCCAGTTGAACGAACCCACGATTCCCAAGCCTGCACGGATCGGCTTGTTCAGAGTTATCGTTCCAATTTTTGTACCTGTTTTTGGAGAACCATCGTAGAGATCGACCTCTATACCGCTGGGCGCACTTTGTGTCCCAATGTTACGAACCATAGCGATGATCAGCATCGATTCATAAACACTTGGATTTTTCGGTGAGATAAACAGGTCTGCAAAGGAGCCTTGTATGTTAAAGCTGAGGTCAATCGCTGTGGGGGTTGCTTTCAGCGGCCCTGCTTTGCCCGACTCATTGCTGTTGTAATCAATCGAGCTAACTTCATAACTATAGGTTGTGCCATTCACAACACTCTTATCAATATAGCTTCGTGCTGTTGTCTCAATGAGTTTTTTTCCGTCTCGATAGATAATGTAGCCTTTGCGATCTCGACTGGAACCACTGGCATACCAACTTAAAGAGACCTGGCTATTTCCCGCTGTCGCGCGAAAACGATAAGGTACTGTGGGTGCCGTTGTATCCTTGACAATCGAAGTCCCTGTTGGACTGACAGCACTCTCGTTTCCAATCACATCCACAGAGGATACACCGTATTGATAGGACCCATTGCGATAAATAGGAGAGTGACCATAGGTTGGTGTTGTTAGGCTTCGTCGCGTTAGAATCGTCTCCACATTAAACTCAAAGCCATCTCGTAAACCTGTTGCATGAATACGATAGTTTTTGGCTCGCAGCCAAGAGCTTCTCCATATCTGATGTTGCCCGGAGATACGTGCCAAGATCTGGCCTGTGTCCAGGTCTGTTATTGTCAAAACGTTGAGTGGTGTCATATTAACATTGCGAATGATAAATTGACGTGCTGTTAATACCCTAGTTCTGTAATCAGAGGTATAGCCATTCCAGTAGGAGTACCAGTGTGATGCTCCCGTCCTACGGGAAAAATAGCGACGCCACTGGTAAACTGTGTGTGTACTTGCCAACGCTAGATCTTTGGTCAGCGCTTGTAGCTCTGCCATGTAGAAGTTACCACTGCTTACAGGCTTTATGCGGATATAACGCATGCCAAGAGCAGAGGATAGGGGGTGTACCTGCAAGCCTCGTACATTATTTTTGGTTGCGAGTGTCGTAAAGCTCTTTCCATCGGTCGAGTACTCCAGTCGGTAGCTATAGTCTGCTGTTGTTCGTAGGTAGACGCGAATTTCATGAATGCTATAGCTCTTGGCTAGCTTCACCGTGATGTGATTGGAGCTAGAAATATAAGTGGTTGAGGTGGTGTTGCCATCGATATAATAGTAGGCATAGCGTGAGATGGATGGACCATAAATAGACGCACCTCGACCATAGTGAGCAACATCGAGATTCGTGTCATTATAAACAAGGTAGCCTGCAAGATCGCTATCCGTTACACCGTTCCAAGTCATACGATTTTCATAAAGGCTTGGATTGTAATAGGCTGCAACTCCAGAAGGTATTCCTGGAGCTGTTGTATCACCTACTTTGGCAGTGGCCTCCTTGGAGCGTGGAGACATAAGCAAGGGAGTTGTGACAGCTACAGCATAACAGCTATAGCGACCGTGATAAAACTTGGTATGCGTATAGGTTGTACCTTTTGCTAGGTTCGAACGAAAAAATGCGATCTCACGGGTTCGGACATAATAGTAGCGACTGACGGTAGAAAACAGAACCCGAAACTTATTCGTCGTGACGGGTTTGTCCAGGACAAACTGATGAAACTCAGTCCGTGTTGATGTTCGTTTTTGTAACGTACTCCACTTGTTGTTGAGCCAGGCTTGTAACTCAAAGCTTCGAGTATAGGTAGAGTACAAGTAGAGGTTAATAGCGCTGACTTCTTCCACTTTTGGTAACGTATACTCCAACCAAGGAGTTGTCAGAGTTTTTGGTTCCCAGTAGGTATTTGTTTTGTTGTCAACCGTCTTGGCTGCGGTATAACTTGTGGTTCTTTCGGAAGAAGCTTTGGCTGTGACACCCGTGATCTTTGTCGGTGGGTTGAGTAGGCCGCTGTTGCAGTACAATCGGTAGCCTTGTACGCCTGCCGCTACTGCGCCTGCTCCTGCCTTCCATTGAAACTTTAAATCAGTTGCGCCAACATTTGTGATCGTCAAGTTGGTGGGGGCGGTACTTTGTCCCAATGCAAAGTCGATGTAGCGAGAGGCTTTGTTGTTGCTGGTGGTTGTCTCTCGGATCTTATTGAGGGGGTCAATGACCACATAAATCGTTGCGCTTGAGAGTGTGGGTGGAACACTCCAAGTGAAGGAGGTGAGAGCGCTGCCATACCCAGGGATCTGGGTAATGGTGGTCTCGCCGATTTTATTGGATGTGGTCGGGGAGCCGCTGTGAAAGCGAACCAGTATATTGGTGCTCAATCGGCGATAGCGGTTGCGAACTCGGGCCTGGATGGTCAGGTTCGTTCCTGCTTGCGGTGTTGTCGGATTAAACGTGATATCCGACGCTGCGATGAAAAGGTCCGGATAGGTGCTATCCCGAACCGTTGTCGAGCGGGACGCAGCGTTGTTGGTGCGGTCTCGATCGGGTGATACCTTATCCGGGTCGAGCACCACCCAAAATGTAAGTGGCCCGAGTTTCTTATAGGGATAATAAGTCATCCGAGGGCGGGTGGTTCTGCCTTTCGTGAGAGCACTAATGCTCGTGGTGTAAACAGGTTTTGCGCCTGGCTTGCTTGGGTCTGTGTCATAAAAGAGTACTTTCGTACCCGATTTACTGGTGGTCTCCCCTTTGTTGGTGATGGTCGCATACACGTACATGGTGCTGCTCTCTAGCGGGATGGTGGGAGAGAACGTGATGGCACTTGTTGTGACAGAAAGATCGGGAAGTCCCACCACTTTTAATGTACGCAATGCAACATTGTTGGTGGTTTGGATATCGGGCAATTTGTTGTCGGGATCGACCACGGCATAGATAATATGAGAACCTGCCTTGCCAAATGTTTTGTAAAGAAAGGGTGTCGTGTAAACAGCTTTGTAACCGGGCACAGTGATCTTTACATCTGTACCGATTTGCTTGCCACCGGAGCTTGGAGCACCATCGTACAACCGGACAATGGCATCGGTCGCTGTTGTGGCTTCAGCGTTGTAAACACCCACACGGATCTCAACATCTTGCCCTTCCGTCACGGTTTGTTTGGAAAAGAAAATACCTTGGGGAGAGATCAATAGATCCACCCGAGGTTGTACTGAAAACTCTTTCTTGGCTTTGTTATTGGAGGTTACAGCGTCTTTGGTTTTCTTGTTTGGGTCAACCACCACATATACGGTCATCTTGCCTTGCGGTAGGGGAGGGGTGTTGATTCGGGCGATGGAGAACTTTCCAGCCTCGATGCTTGCGATGGTTTGGGTCGAGCCCATCTTTTTACCACCGGAGCTTGGATCCCCATTGTAAAAATCAACTTCAACCTGCTTGGCATCCACACCACCTTTGTTGTGGACGGTCGCTGTTACCTCTAACGTCTTACCCGGTGCAGGAAATACAGGCTTGAGGGTAATGTCTCGTGTTGTGATTGCCAGATCAATCGGTGGAAGGACTCGAATTCCCCACACTACCGTGTTATTCCGTTCATTTGTCTCATTGATCTTTTGGTCGGGGTCAATCACAATGTACAAATAATGTGGACCTTGTGGCTTGGCATCTTTCCATTCTAGCGTGATATCGTTGGAACCACCTGTGGCTAGGCTCGCCACGGTTTTTTCATCAAGCTTTTGCCCGCTCGCTTTGGGATCACCGCGATACAAACGAATGACAACAGCTTTCGCATCTTTTGTTCCTTCATTGTGGATCTTAACCTTCAACTGAAGCTTCGTACCCAAAACAACGAACTTTGGTGTTGCGATGACTTCCTTGGCTATGGCGTAGAGATCGGCTCGCTCACTGTCGAGAGCACGGAGAGCATAGGCTGTTGCGAACGGATCTTTGGAGGCAAAGGAGCCATCGGAAGCCTGCCCTTTGGCCAAGAAAGAGACGGCTTTGGAGACCAATGCAGTGACCGTCTGACTTGTGGAGGTAAGGCCAAGAACAGACAACGATGTGTCCAACACTCGATCACGACCGACACCCCAGCTGCCGTCTGTGGCTTGTTTGCCCTTCAAGAATTTAATGGCATGGGTGAGTGGAGTTGTTAGATTGTACAACTGACGGTAATGACTCAAGGCCAGCATCGAGAGGCCTGTAAGATAGGCAGATGGATCGTTTGTATTGTCGAAGAATCCCCAACTACCGTTTCTTCGTTGCTTTGTGATCAGATAGCTTACGCCAGCGCGAGCAGCCGCCAAAGACTGATTGCTAGACACTCCCAAGGCGATCAATGCCAGCGCAGTGTCGAGGGTGGTCGCTTGGTGGTTGGCTGAGGGAGCAAATCCTCCACTTTTAAGTTGGAGGGCTAGCAACTTGCTTTTATCCAAGGCCAGAGGTGCTCTTTTCACGGCAATGGCAGCGATAATACGACGCGCCAGGCCAGCCGTTGTGGTGGGCTTGGCTCCCTGTAAATACGTCCAGGCTTTGGTGGCGTTTGCACTGCCACCCTGTCCCACAGACGCGAGAGCTTCCAACACAGCCGACGTTGTTTCCACTGCACCCGCGCTGCTCTGTGCTCCACCCCAGCTACCCTTGGTTTGTTGCTGCTGGTTCAACCATTGGGTTGCATCCGATACACCAGCCGCCTGGGCTGACAAGACCCAACCCAAGCCACCGATCAACATCACCAAACTTTGCCACACGATTCGTTGCAACCGAAACATATGCCTATCTCCTGCAGTGCTTTTACGCTGTGTTACAATGTCTATCCAGTCTTGCTTCTTCTTTAATCTCATCGTTTTACTTTGCTTTCAGAGCGAGCTACGAACGTGTCATTATCTTGGCAACTTGGAGAATGACCAGGACAATCGCTCCAGTGCTGATGCATAAGATCCAACCCAGGGCACTTGCTGCGCGTTTGTTTTCGGTGAGCGCGGATTCTCGCTGTCTGGTTAATGCCAAGCGCAATGTGAGTGCCCATCCGATTCCTAGAGAAAGAGGGAGGCCGACATACAACAGGGGAGGGTGGACAGGCAATCCCGCATACTGTGACAAACTATGCATTACAATCAACAAGCTTTCCAATGCCAACAGATTAAGTCCAAAGCCCCACCAGTACGAACCCTCCAAAGCTTGTTCTCCCGGAGGTGCAAACAATACAGCGAGTAACCAACTCAATACCATCAGGTTCGAAACGATCAATGCATAGAATAAAACAGGCTTAAATGACGTAACTCTCGGTAGCAAGAGCCAGCTTGCAGCCAGTTGGCCACCCCAAAGTAAGGATGCCACCACCACTGTGGACGGGTGTGGTTTTTGTGGTTGTCTTTGTGCCCACAGCCACAGCCCCAATGGGCCGACTATCATCGCCGCAACCATCGGAAGCAGGCGCGGATCTTGGACCCCTTTGTTTCGGGGAGAATGGGATTCTTTTTGCATTGTTCTCTACTGGTTTGCCGGCTGTTGGGCTACAAGCGATTCAGTGCCAGCGAGCCTTCTCTATATATTATCGAGTTCGCGGTTTCGTCGGTTGGTGGCTTCACCAATACTGATCAGAGTTCCGATGATGGCACTAACTAAAATAGCCATCACAAGGAAGTAGATAGCGATAGCGACGAAGGCTGTGACTGCTCCAAAGAATATTCCGAGTGCGGCGATCGCCACCCCTATTCCAAACATCATCTGGGCCAGCCCCTTAATCATGTCTTTTTGAGCTGGATCCAGGTTGGAATTATCGATCTGGTTGTAGGCGGAGAACAGATCGATGGCGGCAGCCAATATGCCGAGGACTGCGAGTGCGATCGCAAATGCACCACTGGCAAAAATACCTGCACCGATCATCAGTATTCCAGCGAGAAACGAGAGGCACCAGCTACATCCACTGTCTGCGTCATTACCTCCTCCCGACTTCCCTCCACTGATAAGGTAGCCTCCCGCACCGGTCTTTTCGTCGAGGACGATATAACCTACGCCTGTCCACTTGCCTTTTTTCATCTGTTTTTGTGGAACAACCACCGTCTTACCGCTTGCAACAGCACTTCGAATATCATTCAGCGTACTTCGTGAGAGCGAAAGCTTTGGTAGTATGGAGCTGATATTACTTCTACGTATGGAATAGATCGGGGTCTTGGTTTGCGCGGCATAGAGCAGCATATGGGTGGCGGATACACCGTTGTTGGGGTTGGCCTTGCGAGGACGTAGCTGAAGTTCCCAAACCGTGGCTTCCCAGGCCGAGGCGCTGATGCCTGTCGATGACATATAGCGAATTTCAGATTGGTTATCGTCTGTATAAGAGATCACAGCGTGCGGGTCGTGGTCGATATCCGTGGACATCCCTCCGCTCGATACACTGCGTGGATAGGCGACAAGAAAGCCGCTGTACGTGACAGACAAGTCATAGGCAAACAGACCTACCGCAGGTTGACGGATGTCCAGAACACCCATTCGTGAGGCGAGAAATGCATTGTTTTGATCCTGTTGAAGCCAGTAGTTGAGACCCGCCGTATGTAAGAAAGCTCCATAGATCTCCTCCCTCTGGGCTGTTTTAACCGTCTTATCTTTGAATTTCTGGCGCAGCTCCTTGGCTTTTTTCCGAATCGATTTTAAGTACTCTGTGGGGATCGCACCGTGATTGACCACGATCGCCTGGTAGCCACCGGCCGCGATGGTATTGGAGACACGCTTGCTGATCCCAGGGCCTGTCATATCATAGTTGAATCGATTGTCGGCCCCAAGACGACAGGCTTTTCCACTCGCCAGTGACTTGTTGTCCAACATGATATGAGGCTTCATTCGAATCACGGCTGGTAAACTCTTAGGTAACTTGCTGTTGTCGCCTTTTGCCGATGTGACATACTTCTCCAGCGCAGTTTGATCCGATGGAGAGGCAGCGTTATACACGAGCGATAACTTCTTTCCTGCAATTTCAGGAAGCGATATCTTCACTTGCAAATCAGGGCTTGGATCTCCGCCAAAACCCCATGGCCCTTTGGGCGCAACCTGTGTCACCACCGATAGCTTGATATAATGTCGCAAACGATCGGGCATCTCCGACTGACGTTGCCCGATCACCTTTACCTCATAGGGCAAGGAAGCCAACAGTACGTCGTGCTCTGAGGGATTGATCTTTTTAAGGCCTTTGAGTTTGGATGTGTCAAAGTCTTTGCCATTGATAATATTGCCGAGCTTGACGCCGGATTGAGTCAGTGCGTCAGTCAGTGTCTTGGCATCAGGACCCTGGGTCATTCCACCAAGTGAGTCTGACTTGACAGACTGTTTCGAGGTGTTGATGGCTTTCTTCATAGCAACGCCAGCGGCGGTGTCGAGATCCACTGTGGCTTTGGCATAGGTGTGTTGCTTAAAGCTGGCATCCATGGGAATCCAGGTGTCGCCTTCTCGGTGAATGCGTCCACGAGATGGGACATAATCCACCCAGGCTTCGACCCAGACATGTTCCATACGAATGGCTACAGGCTTTCCTCCAGAGATTATCGTGACTGCAGGTATTCCAGCGGAAGCTAAGGCTCGCCCAATCACAGAGCCACTCTTCGCACCAAAACGACCCACCCAGTTGCGAGCACGCTCGATAGGCACAATGACTGTACCAAAGACATAACGAGCCGAGATCTTTTGGGCACGAAGCAAGGCGATTAACAAAGAGGCTGTATCAAATGCATTGCATTTGCGAGTCATTCGACAATAATCAGCACCCTGAATCGAGCCGTAGGTTGGATAGTATTCAATGTTATCACGAACCCACTTGTAGATAGCAACAGGTGACTTCAACTTGGCTGCCAGATCTTTAATCCTCTGGGTCAACTGGATCTCTTTGGTCTCTTTCAGATCATCTTGTGTCGGCAGCGCGATTGGAACTCCTTCTGGCATCTCTGGTAAACCAAAAAACTCTGCATAAGCCGCTGTGTCTGTCATGGGTTGTCGCTGTACGGGAGCAAGCCGAGAATAAGGAAGGTTGTTGGGATTGAGAGCCGCCTGATGAGACCGAGGCCGGACATTCTTTAAGAAGTTGCCAAAGCGCTCCAAGTCTACGATACGCAGCTGTGGTGCGCGATCTTGTATCGTCATGCGCCGGATATATCCATAGAACAGTTGATACTGTTTCTCGTAATCCTTGCGCTGGGCATCCACACGTCGCAGCATCTCTTTCGAGAGACCGCGCTGCTTCATTCCAGCATACATCGCGTCATAAGCCTTGAGGTTGACCTTGTGCTCTTTGATGGCCTGCTGAGCAAGTTGCTGAAACGGAAGGGTGTCCAATGTGCTCGTCTTGGCCTGCTTGTAAGCATCTTGAAGTTTCTTAACCAGATCGGCTGCCTTCTCCACCACACCGGGCATTCCACCCTTGTATGCCGTTTGGCTCAGTGTGGGCGGGCGCATCACCTCTCGCTTGCGAGGGATGGGGG
>JALTMC010000304.1 GCA_027005175.1 Myxococcales bacterium | reverse complement strand
TTTCGTTAACAGACTGTGTTGAAGTTGTAGTAACACCTAAGTCTCGCACTGATGCTTCGCGATTGCGAACCAGATCGTTGATAGCAACACCAAAGCGACTGGCTTCTGTGGAAGCTGCGTTCCAGTTGTTGCGGTTGCGCCGCATAAACAGATTCAAAAGGTCTTGGTTGTCCTTTATCTCTGGATTGTTGGCCAGCAACTCGCCCAAACGTGTCCTTGGATCATTGTTGCTCGGGCTGGCAGAAGGTGCCTCAGCAGACCGCAACAATGCACCCCGAACAGCCGCAACATTTCTGTTGCTGGTGCTAATGCTATTCTCATTACCATCACGGTCATAAAAATCGACTTCAGAGAACAATCGATTGGTTTCGCTAGCCCCTGTTACAAATCCATCGCGGTTGAGATCAGCACGCTTCATTCGCTCTTTGGCAGAAGAAGAGATCCCCCTATCATTGCTCAGTTTCTCCAAAGAAACCTGCTTCCCCTCCAAGCTTCTCGCAAAATCTGATCGAGTGATTCTCATGATGTATCTTTCCCTCTTCGTTTCGAGACTGATAGAAACCGCTCTTGAACTACCATGTGTGATACTTCTCACAACTGCACAGTGAGTATCGCCACATCCTTCACAACGTTGCAACAGCCCCCTCCCTTCTCCTAGAGAGAGAAATGTCTATACAACTCCCAAGATAGCCTATGCTATAGGAAATCAACAACATTGTCAAAGAGGAACCATATTCTTGTGACATATCACTGGAAAAAACACCCAAAACACCATACATTAATCTCGGTCTTGGACTCTTGATGTTGACATCATCTCCTCTCCCATTGGCTTCGCCATGGACTCTGCCAGGCCCACAAGAGGAAGAGGATTGTCGCAATGTATGGTCGTGAAATGGAAATGGATATGACAACACATGGATTGAGAAAGTTACTCACTTTCTTTGCGATGCTCATCATCGTATTGTGGGCACAGCCATCGTATGCAGATGTTGGAAAACGTTTTGTGCCTTTGCATGTGAAACACTTCTCTACAATCTCAGCATCTCCCCACAACAAGAGTTTGCGCCCACTACGTGTCATCACTTTTAATCTTGCACACGGTTCAAAGAACCCTCTTGGGCTTGTGCCTTTGTTTACACGCTTGCGTACCATAAAAAACAGACTCAAAGTGATCGCTCGATTCCTTCGTAAGATGCGAGCAGATGTTGTTGGATTTCAAGAAGCAGATGGCCCCTCCTGGTGGAGCGGTCAGTTCAACCATGTGGACTTTATCGCTCGCCACGGTGGATTCCCTTATGTGGGTCTTGGAATTCACGTTCATACCCGACGCAAAAGGTATGGAACAGCCTTGCTCTCTCGACGGCCACTATACTCGGCTGCCTCATATCGATTCAAACCTCTCACCATGTTTAAAAAAGGATTTGTGATCGCCAGCATACGTTGGCCCGGTCGCAGTTCCTTGCTTGTAGATATCGTCTCTCTTCATCTCGACCCACAAGAAGAACTCGTTCAAACCTCACAGCTCAAAGAACTCGTCGCTGTGCTAAAAAAACGCAAGCGACCCGTCATTGTGATGGGTGACTTTAATACAGGCTGGAATGAAGGGATATCTCCACTTCGGATATTAACCGAGAAACTCAAACTTCGAACTCACCAACAATACAACCCTCATCTTTATACACATCGATTCCCAAGTTCGAGACGCATCGACTGGATCTATATCTCACCACAACTGCGATTTGTGAAACACACCGTGATTCAAAAAAAACTAACAGACCACTACCCTGTTATGGCCGATATCACTTATCGTATTCCAAACAAGACCTCAACCAAGCCCACTCCAAAACTTCCATCCTCCAAAAAGCTTCCATCCTCCAAGAAGCTTCCATCCTCCAAGAAGCTTCCATCCTCCAAGAAGCTTCCATCCTCCAAGAAGCTTCCATCCTCCAAGAAGCTTCCACCTTTTGCGCGACACAGCTATTGGATCTCGCTTCCAGTGAGGCCTACCAGTCAGCCTGTGAGACGTTAAAGCCAGGACCATTTACAATGTACAGAAGAATTCTCTGTGCGCGATAACAGCAAGGACAAATGAACAGTTCTATTATCATTCCAGATATCTCGCCATATGAACTACCACGGATATGTGCAGATTTGCCGGTCATTGGAGGTAGGTACAAAACACGGCCTGAAGATTTTCGAGTTGATGAATTGCCACATACAACGTGGTCGGGGACAGGGGACTACCTATATCTTCAGGTCGAAAAGCGAAAGATGGGTACCCCCGCTCTGTTGCAGCATCTCCAGTCCGTTTTGCAAGTACCTTTTCGTTCGATACGAATCGCAGGTCGAAAAGATCAGCGTGCGGTCACATCGCAGTGGATCTCTGTCCGGGATGGTGAGATCAGTAAAGTAAAGAAAGTCGAAGAAAAGTCTCTGCGTCCGGGGCAATCGATTAAGATTCTCGATACAGACAGGCACCACTCCCCCATGACCTTTGGTGTACATGGAGGTAATCGATTTCATATTATCATTCGCAAGCTTTCATCATCTCCACAAGTTTGGCAGAAAGCACAAATGATCGCAGAGGCTCTTAAAAATACGGGCATCCCCAATTATTTTGGAGAGCAAAGGCTCAGGGGTGATTATGCAGCGTTGGGAAAGGAGATATTGCTTGATGTTTATGAGGGTGTGCCTGCCACCCAAGCTCGCTTTTTGATGTCGAGTTACCAAGCCCAACTTTTCAACCGTTGCCTTGTTTACCGAATAGAGCAGGGCTACTGGAATACTGTTCTGGAAGGCGACTGGCTGCGGGAACTCACTGTGGAGCAAACACCCCGAATGGTTCAATGCACACAGCTACATCTCGAGAGGTGGCAACAGGAATACGATGAACTTGCATACCTCATCACAGGTCCGATGTTTGGAAAAAGTGTCTCACTGGCAAGGGGTTTACCAGGATGTTGGGAACAAGCTTTACTCGATCAGGAGGAAATAGCACTGGGAGAATTCTACAATAAAGAGTTCGGCTTCCCCAGGGGAAGTCGCCGCTCCATCCGCCTTCCCGTTATTGATCTAGCTCTCACAAAAGATTCGGATGACAACAGCTTACATCTCGATTTCACACTTCCTCCCGGTGGATACGCCACAATCGTTCTACGAGAGTTTGGAGTCACACACGCAACCACCACATAGGAATGGCAACTGAATCGCTCAAACAGACATTTCAGGAAAACATCCAGCAATTCAGAGGTTGTAGATTGAAATGTTCAAATCGTTTGGCCACCATTCCTAGCTTGTTTATGTTATACTTCGTTCGCGGTTCTTGGATGGACAAAGATAGCGATATACCATGGAGAAAAAGAAGCAAGTGAGCTGTGGAAAAAACTGGGTCCGATGTGCTCTCATCCTTTGTCTTGGATGGGGCTGGCTCGGATGCTCGGGTCCCGTAACAACAGAGAGCTGTCTCAAAAGCGACGGTTGCAAAAATAAAGGTCTGTGTAGTGCTCTTGGTGGTAAGTGCATTGCCCTCAAAGATACAGAGTGTGAGTCCAGTGTAGAGTGCAAATCCAAGGGTTTTTGTGTCGTTTCAGGAAGTCGATGTGTTCCCTGCCAGCAGGGTCTCAGTTGCTCCCAAGAAGGACGATGTACCTTGAAAAATAACCGCTGTGTGCCCACCGATCTCGCACATTGTCAGGCGAGCTTAAACTGCAACAACGAAGGACAATGCACCCTGAAGAATGACAAGTGTGTTGCCACAAAAGAAAGCTGCAAAAAAAGCAAAGCTTGCCTTGCCACAGGCCGTTGTTTTATGCGCAAAGATAAGTGCATCGCAGCCAACGATGCGGATTGTCATAAAAGTACAGGGTGCCGCAAAGAAGCTCGTTGTTCTGTACGTCAAAACAAATGCGACCTGCTGACATCGTTGGACTGCAAACGAAGTGAACTCTGCACAAAGTCAGGACAATGTACCGAACGACAAGGGAGCTGCACAGCTCTGACGAACAAAGATTGCAAGGACAGTGAAGCCTGCAAGTTTGGCGCAAAGTGTGTTGCCCAAAATGGGATTTGCAATTTCAGCCCTGGCTCGAACTGCCGAACCACAGAGCTGTGTCGGCAAGATGGCAAATGCACAAGCGGCCTAACCGGAAAATGTATCGCAACACTCGACGCAGACTGTGCGAATGCACAAATCTGCAAAGAGTTCGGAAAATGCAAAGCATTTGAAGGTGTCTGCATCACTTCCAAAGACAATGACTGTTTAAGTGCAGACATCTGTCTCAGAGAAGGACGATGTTCTTCCCAAGGAGACAACTGCATCGCCGCCAAAGACACAGACTGTGCACGCAGCACCATTTGCCGCACCCAAAACAAATGTGTCACAAATGGAAAAGAATGCGTCGAACCTTAAGGCGAGCAACGCAACAATTTTTGCATACCGCAAATCCAATTCACGGTAGAACGGACGGGACAATCAACAACATGCAAAACTTGTTGAAGCAACGATCCTACGAACCATATGTTAGCCCGTGAGATAAGCTTCAACCATAGGCAATCGATCCTGTCCCCAGGTCGAGAATGACCCGACATGAAAACTTGGAACGCCCCACATACCCAGCTTGAACAAAGCGTCGCGATTGGTACTCGCCAGTTCTTGCCAATCCGAAGAACCAAGATGGTTTTTGGCAAGCTCCCAGTCCAGACCCGCACGTGTGACAAGGTGTTGTAGATCGTTGTCATTTCGCACATTGGCAGCTTCCGACCAGATCCCCCGTGAGACGGAAAGAACGTAGTCATACAGACGCCCTTGTGATGCAGCATAAGGCACCAAAGAAAAACATCGCTCCACTCCCCCACCCTTTATCGGGTCACAAAGCTTTCCAAAGGGAATGCCTAGTTTCTCAGCTTCACGTTTTGTATCAGCAACGATATATAACTTCTTGATCGTTGGCACAGGCAATCCTCTTAAAACCATCGGCAAAACCGGTCGAATCACTAAGTCAATCGCTGCATCCTCACAGATCTGTTTTGCCCTCTCAAGAGCAAGATAGGAATAGGGGCTTCGAAATGAAAAATACAGATCCATAGAGTCGGGCCGATCCTCGTTACCCTGCAAGGAATGAGTCGCCACAGGTTGTGGTGCTAGCTCGGGCAAAAAGTGACCGATACGATCCACGCTCCAATACCACTGACCGTCCGCAAGCAATGTCCCACCACGATAATGCCACAGCTCCCGAAGTATTTGACTGTTCTTTCGCAATGCTCCATTCACATGTTCGATAGAGTGACACATTCCTTCAGCCTTATCGTACTCATCCAGCAAATGAGCATCACCGTACCAGTACGCCCGACAACATATCCGGGCAACGCTGAGAAAATCCTGCGTTGATGTATGAAGCAAGATACGATTTGCTTTGGCCAACATTTGCGGTTCAGGCCGAATGTTGGATGAGTCTGGAAACTCCAATCCATAAAAGTCAGCCAACAACATCGCATCGCGCTGACTGTACTGACGTGCTAGCTCTGGCTGAGGATCGACATCCTCATCAGGCGTACCGACCACAATACCTGTGAGTTCGGAAAAATGCTCTTGGGCACTCCATACGATCTGTAGCAATAAGTAACTATAAGGGTCATCCACTTGTAGAAAAAGATGGGGAAC
>JALTMC010000303.1 GCA_027005175.1 Myxococcales bacterium | reverse complement strand
GTAGAAGGTTGGGTACTCTCTGTTGTTCTGTCTTGTTGACCCAAGGCTGCGCGTATGCTAGACCCAATGCGCACAAACAAAGATGTTCGTGCTGTTAATTCCTATTTCAATGTGTCGATGTTCGTGGATTTCTTTGTGTTAACGGGTTGAACGGTAGGAGAATACAATGGCGGAGCCAGTCATTGGCGTAATCGGTGGCAGTGGTCTGTATCAGATGAAAGAGCTAGAGGTCGTGCGGACTGTTGAGGTGGACACCCCTTTTGGGGCACCCTCTGCACCCCTGGTAGAAGGCCGAATGTCAGGTGCAACCCTCTTTTTTCTTCCCCGACATGGCTTGGGACATAAACGCTTACCTCATGAAATTAACTACCGGGCCAATATCTTCGCTCTGAAAAAGATGGGTGTTGATTGTGTGATTGCGCTGACGGCAGTAGGCTCCATGAAGGAGGAGATCGAGCCTGGTCATATCCTGATACCAGACCAACTCTTTGATCGTACCCACCACAGAGTGTTTACCTTCTTTGGCAACGGTATCGCGGCTCATGTGATGTATGGCGACCCGTTCTGTAAGAACCTCGCACAGATCCTCTATGACAGCTCCAAGGAAGTTGGGGCCACGGTTCACCAAGGTGGCACTTATATCTGTATGGAAGGGCCTCAGTTTTCTACCCGTGCGGAGTCGAATATCTACCGCTCTTGGGGGGTTTCTGTGATCGGTATGACCAATGCGACCGAGGCGAAACTTTCTCGTGAGGCTGAACTCCCCTTTGCAACAGTTGCCCTGGTAACAGACTACGATTGTTGGCATGACGCCGAAGAAGATGTCTCTGTTGATGCTGTTTTGGCGATCCTAAAGAAGAACGCAGAAACGGCACAAGACATTGTCAAGGTCGCAGCGCGTCGCCTGGTCGAAACAAAGTTGGAGTCGGATGCCTACCATGCTCTCCAAGGGGCAATTATGACTGCACCTGAGGCTATCTCAGACCAACTCAAAAAAGATCTAGAGCCAATTATTGGCAAATACATTTAACCATTAACCTTTTGGCGTGGTGGTCTTTTCCTTGTGAGAGGGGCTTGCTGTGCTTATGGGTTTGTGATTGTTCGGCATGGTATGGGTTTGTGATTGTTCGATATGGTATGGGTTTGTGATTGTTCGACATTGAAGGAGAACAAAGATGTCTCAGCTGTTGGTGGTGGGTTCTGTTGCATTTGATTCGGTAGAAACACCTTATGGTAAGCGCGAAAAGATATTGGGTGGGAGTGCCAACTTCTTCTCCATCAGTGCTTCTTTTTTTACACCGGTTCGCATGGTGGGTGTGGTGGGTAACGATTTCCCTGCCAAGCATGTTGAGGTGCTCAACGCTCGTGGCGTAGACACCGAGGGTTTGCAATGGAAAGATGGCGAGACATTCCACTGGAGTGGCTGGTATGGTGATGATCTCAATCAGGCTCACACCCTCGACACTCGACTCAATGTCTTTGAGACCTTCTCTCCAGAGTTGCCCAATAGCTACAAGGACTCTTCCACGATCTTTCTCGCGAATATCGATCCCGAGCTTCAGCTTCAAGTACTAGAGCAAGTGCCAAAGCCGCGTCTTGTGGCTTGTGATACCATGAATTTCTGGATCTCTGGCAAACGTCAGGCGCTCCTCAAACTCCTCAAAAAAGTAGACATGTTTGTTCTTAACGAACAGGAAATCCGTGATCTCTCGGGCGAGAAAAACCTCTTGTCTGCGGTGGAATGGATCCGTGAACAGGGACCGCAAATCATCGTTGTCAAGCTCGGTGAATATGGGGCGATGCTGTTTACGAAGGAAGCCACCTCTTGGGCACCTGCTTTCCCTCTTGAGCACGTACGTGATCCCACGGGAGCGGGTGATACCTTTGCCGGTGGAGCCATTGGTTACCTCTCCCAAGTGGATGACATTAATGAGAGCCACTTGCGCCGCGCTCTTGCGATTGGCTCTGTCATGGCTTCCTTTAATGTGGAGCGATTTAGCTTTGACAATCTCTTACAAATCAAACCCGAAGACATTCAGGAGCGTTACGAAAAACTCCGGAAAATGGTCTCTTTCGAAGATGGTCCTCTGCCCATCCGCTCTCTCTAACAAACTCATCCCCTATGTCGAAATCTGAGCTGCATCAAACCGCCGCGATTCTCCTACCACCGGAAGGTGGAGGTCGAGGGGAGCGTTATGTTGCAGCGACACATTGGTGGAGTCGTTTGCTGTGGGGCTTGCGTGCCAAGAATATCGCCACCTTTCTGATCCCAGCTTTGCTCACAGTGGGCTTGTTTGCCTGGTTCGCACGATTTCGTCTGCGTGAAAGCCTGGATGTTGAGCTGGGCTTGCGGTTGATCAGTGTGGCCAGAGCAGCAGTGCCTTTGCTTCCATCGGATCAGATTGACTCGTTTGCCCCCGGAGATGAAAAGATCCGCAGCTATCGCAATCTACAACGCAAATTGCGACGGCTTAAAAAAGCCACTGGGGTGCGACGGATTTATGTTTTTGATCGAGACCGAAAAAGCTTACTTGATACAAAAGCAACTCCTGTGGGCCAAAAGTATGTGAGTCTCTCTTTTGAGGCCAGTGAATTGAAGGCTGTCTTCTCAGGAAGGCCTAAAGCTGGAGTCTTGTTTCAGGACAAACAGGGTCGGCAATACAAGACAGGGTTCACGCCACTCCTGGAGGGGAAAGACGTTCTCGCTGTGGTCGCTGTGGAAGGAAGTGCTCTTTACTTTCAGCAAATTCGCGATCTCCAAAGAGAGCTATTCTTTGTTGGTTTGCTCTCCATTCTTCTTGTTGTGTTGACTGGATTTCTCTTTACAGGCTGGCTCGTTGCTCCTGTGAAGAAACTCGTGAGTGCGGCCAATCGAATGGGAGAAGGAAATCTCACAGAGAGCGTTCCTACTTTGGGTCAGGACGAAATCGGTTCTTTGGCCGAGACAATGGAGGAGATGAGGCTTAATATCCTGGCCCGTGATCGCCAGATGCAGATGATGCTCTCTGGAATTGCTCATGAAGTCCGCAACCCGCTCGGGGGAATGGAACTTTTTTCCGGAATTCTCAAGGAAGAGCTGGCGGGTGATCCAGAGAAGCTCTCTTATGTGGACCGTATCCAACGAGAATTGCGCTACCTGGGAGAGGTGGTGAATAGCTTCCTCAATTTTGCTCGACCCTCCACCATTCATATCACAAAGCAGGACTGGCACGAGTTCCTTATCGAGATTCAGATGCTTTTATCTCCTGCGATGCAAGAGAAAGATGTCTCCATTGAGCTGCTCGGTCTGCCTCTGGAGCGGGAGATCTCCTTTGACCGCTCTAAGATTCACCAAGCTGTTTTGAATCTGGTTCAAAATGCGATCCAAGCATCACCCAAAGGCGGAATGGTTCGGTTGGAGAGTAGCTTAGAAGAGAGTGGCTTGTTATTTACAATCCAAGACAAGGGGACAGGCATTCCAGAAGAAAAGCTAGAGCAGGTGTTTGAGCCTTTCTTTACCACCAAAGAGAAAGGGACAGGTCTTGGGCTTCCTCTGGCCAAAAAGTTCGTGGAGGTACATGCCGGACGGATTGCGGTGGCCTGCCCTCTCGAAGGTGGCACAGTCGTGTCGCTCTGGCTTCCACAAGGTGACTTCGCACAAGGTGACTTCGCACAAGAAGAATAGGTCCGAAGTGGCCGATGTATCCGCATGAATCATGGGAATCGACCACAAAGATCAATGCCTTCGGGCACCAGGGGAGAGGAGGGGCTTATCTACGGCTTGCTTATCTACGGCTTGCTTATCTACGGCTTGCTTATCTACGGTTTGATTGTCGTGTTCCTAGAATGGCTTGTCGTGTCACTTGTTTTTTCTTGCGAATGACTACGATCTTCACCTTCTCTCCTGGTAGATAATCTCGGAGTGCGAATACCATGTCGTATAGGTTCCGGATGGGGAATCGTCCGATCTGTATGATGATGTCTTCCCCCTTAATGCCTGCTTTGTCGGCAGGTCCACCGGAACGAACACCCGTTAACTTGACTCCCTGTACTTTGCTTCCATAGTCTGGAATCGTACCAAGGTAGGAGCGCATACCGCCCCGGGCTTTGCGCCTGGGGAGGGGAGAGAGAACTTTCCGGTATGTGGGACGCTTGTCGAGCTGATCCAGGGCCAGTGTCGTCTTTTCCACAAATACGATAGCTTTCTCCATCCCTGGAAAGTTTATCCGATCGACGGTGTCGGTGGGGCGGTGGTATTCGGTGTGGGCTCCCGTAAAGAAAAAGAGGACAGGGATCTTGCGAGCGTAGAAGGATGTGTGGTCAGAGGGGCCATATCCACTTGGTCCCAACTTCATATTCAGCCCTACTTTGCGATTGACTTCGCGCAAGATCGAGCCAAACAAAGGTGCCGTTGCGCTGCCTTGTACCACGAGGCGGTTCTTGCGCATCCTTCCGATCATATCAAGGTTGAGCATGACCGCGATATCCTTTCGGGCTACAGGAGAATACTTAACAAAGTGTGCTGAACCCAACAGGCCTCGTTCTTCGCCAGCAAAGGCGACAAGGACAATGGTACGCCGTGTACCTCTCTTCTTCAGACGCCGTGCCAGGCTCAAGAGAGCCACAGTCCCTGAAGCATTATCATCTGCCCCTGGGTGGATCTTTCCATAGTTCCCCGGGAACGCTCCAACCGAACCATAGCCGAGATGATCGTAGTGGGCGCCAATCACAATCACCTGCTTGGATAGTTTCTTGTCTCTCCCCGGTAAAATGGCCGCAACATTGCACACTCTTACTTGTCTCTTTTGAAGCTTCACTTGAATACTTATTCTGGCATTCAACTCTTCAGAGTTGGGCTTTGTTGTTTTTTCTATTTGTTGCCAACGCTGCAACAAGGTTGTCTTGCTTCCTGCAAGCAGGTGATTGGCGACAGAGGAGCGTATGTGAATCACGGGGATACCTGCGTCACTTAATCCCCTGTTGGATTTCAGAGGAACCAGCTTTCCAGCTTTCCTCTTTCCCTTTTGTGGAAGATCAACGATCAATACACCTTTCACACCATGAGCGCGGGCGTTCAGCACTTTGTATCGAAAGGCGGCATACAGGTCCCGACGATGCTTCCAAGGATGTTTGCCTTTCTTTGTCCACAGCGGTGTATAACGAAACAATAGAACAAACTTCCCCTTTACATCAAGAGACTTGTAGTCGTCATACCCCTGCGCAGGTGCTGAGATCCCATACCCAGCAAAGACAACCTTACCCTGGAATGAGCCACTGCTGGAGTAGCCAAAGGGTATAAAATCTGTCTTCACCTTCCAGCGGTGCTTCTTTTTACCGGCTGTTGTAGAGAGTCTGTTTCCCGCCATCAACTCCACACCCATCGTGGTTGTGAAGAATTGATAGAATGAATGATTCTTCTTAAAGGCAGGCTTGAGACCGATTTTCTTGAACCTCTCGGCAAGATAGCGCGACGCGATCTTTATTCCTCTGGTTCCAGAGTCTCTTCCCTCCAAGAAAGGACTAGCCAAAAAGACAAGGTCTTGTACCCATCGCTTCCTCAACCAAAGACTCCATTGCTTTTGTTTCTTTTCCTTCTTTCCTTGGCCATGCTTGTGACTGCCTTTGCTATGTTTGTATCGACGATAGTGGTGGTGATGTTTGCCGTGCTTGTGGCTTTCTTTGT
>JALTMC010000302.1 GCA_027005175.1 Myxococcales bacterium | reverse complement strand
GATGTAAGAGTGTCACCAAAACCAGCACTTTGCTCTGCAAATACATTGACGGTCAAAGAAACATAACGATTATTCCCAAAAAGGTATGCTGTTAAGCCAACCCCAACCGAAATTCCAAGCCCATACTTAAGACCCAACGCCAACAACACAGCAGGCACGATTCGACCATCCGGATCTGTGTGTAGCGCAGGATTTTGCAAAGCATAAGCATATACATTCATCCCAGCCGCAAGGCCCAACGGATCGGGAGTTATGTATCTTCCTATATTTGGATCATAATAACGGTGCCAGTTGTAGTGTAGGCCAGCGTAGAGTACATCGGTACCACTGGTATTTCGGACTTCGGTGTCTTTGTCGTACCATTGGCCGGGAAAGCGGGCTTTTATTTCAGAGCCTTTGAGCATTTCGACACGGACGAGATCAAAGCCATACTTCGCCACCGAACCATCCGCCCACAATGTCACTTTGACTGTATCGCCTGGCACCCAAACCGAACAGATGTTGCCAAGTTGCCCTGTCAGGATATCCATGGCCTGGCCCGAACCATTCTCCACTTTGACATAATCATATCCATATTCCACATCGAAATTATACAAGCAAGCACGCACCATCTTTGCTCCAGCATACTGGTAGGTGGGGCTGGCCCAGACCTGTGACGCGATCAGACCGGGACCTCCATTGGCGTATGTAGACCCTCCATTTCGTGGGTTGTCGGATTTGATGTCTTCACCCAGGTCACCACTGGAAACATGCCACAGTCGATATTTGGTTATTTTAAACCCTGGATTGGTCATACCACCACTCTGGCTGTAAGCTTCCAAATGAAAGTTTAACATGGCCTTGGGAGGGCTACCAAAGTTATAGGTAGGAATATCTTTTGCGGTAACTTGCATCACAGGACCCCAGAAGCCCTGTCCACCGGAGGCACCATAGTTTCCAGTCGTTGTATGAAGGGTGACATTGCCAGACGCCTGTAAGAGTTCCACCCAAAACAGGTCATAGCCAGGCTCCAGATCAAGCTTCTCAAAATACAGTTGGACGGCATAGGTTCCTGGTTCAAAGATCTGACTACCAACAGAGCCCGTGTTGCCCGACAATTGCTGATGATTCAGCTCGATAGGGCTGGAGGAGATGTCAACCTCTTTGTAGGGCAATGTGGCAGTCGATGCGAGATGGATGCCCAGATCTTTTCCATAAGGATCGGGTTGGGCACGCCAAATAGGCTGTCCCAAATAGTCCGTCACGACGGCAGGGCGACCGAGCCGATCGGTATGAAAGTTAACAGACTGGAAATACCTTCTACCGATTGAGTCGTTGGAGATACGCTCGCCAATCACTGGCTTACCACCGTGCCAGACCCAGTTGTTCAAACTGTATGCATAGGTTATAAGATCAGGAAAGTCCTCTTCCTCAATCAGATGATTGAACTGATCATAGACATATGTGGACTGGGACATTCTCGATGTCACAAGTTCACTCGAAAATGTCATCTTACCGATACGACGACTTAAGTGATCATAGGTAAAGAAGATGTATTTACCACCAGAGTTTGCGTTTGTTGGCAACATCAAAGCAAGTCGGCCATTGGAATTATAGATATATTCCCAGTAGTCGTCTAATGCACGCTCTCCACCCGCATAATACGTATAATTGGGTGAAGGAGGAGCAGTGGTACCTTTGTAGTACTTGTCTAGACGATTGGTACCAGGGGTATAGGTTGCATTCCAAACATCTGCACTGTTTGTGTTGTCATACTTTTTGGTGATATTGCCATTGTTGTCGTAAGTAAAAGCAAATTGTGGAGTGCTGGAGCCGGTCGATGTTGGCCGTCCAGCACCTGTCATTCGATACAGCCCATCATAGGAAAACAGCTTGTTTTGGTTTCCTGGATAACAGTTATAAGTATCACCGGCTGGACTAATTGTCGTTTCACAGGAGTAATTCTTGAGCAGACCGGTTGGATAGTATTCGTGGATGCGGTACATCAAGCCAGCATGACCGTGTAAATTCGAAGTGGTATCCAAATTGATTCCACTCGCTAGAACAGTATTCGCTGAACCCTGAGAACTATTCGGGTGAATGGAGCTAAACACTTTGCCATTAAACATCGAAGTTGCGGTGCTCGCCCCGGATGGAGTCGGAGATACATATGGATGCTCTCGACATAAGGGCAACCTGCACAAGAAGAACGAAGGAGTTGGACATCATGCTACAACAAAGAGTAGGAAGAAGCAACAGAAAAAAAAAAAAAAAATAGTCTTACAAAGTGGACTTAGATAAAGGTAAAAATGTACTACAAGGACAAAGGACAAAGGACAATCATCACACACTCTCTCTGACTATGGAGGGACGAAATGTCCTTCCATCCCATCCTTACCGAAGGATCTCCCCTTGCCAAACAATGGAAGACAACTCCATAATGAATGTTGTAAGGAAACGACCACAAGGTTCTATGGAGAGCAAGCCTGAGTATGTCCCATCGGTTACCGGATTTTCATTTTCATAGCATTGAGCTTCACCTGGATGAAGAAGCCTATCATCAGGAGTTGTATCAGCATATCCAGCATACTCGACATCACAACCGGAGGTTGGGAACACGGATCTGGTGGGGGGTAACTCACCGGGGAGAGTCGTGCTGTATCAAAGAGTTTTTTCGAGCAGATCCGGTCCAGTACAGACGCCGATTGCCCGATCCCATCTGGCGGAAGAGTCCGCCTCCCATTGAGCACACCGGGAGAGACCGGGGTTTACGTGGGCAGCGTGCGAGATCGTATGATGAGCGGACCTATGTTCCCATGGACACCGCAACCCTCCGTGCGATAGGTCAAGATGATTTGTTTCGCGATCATTTTAATGCCTATGCTTTTGAGCTTGATGCGTTGATCACACAGTTTGCCCAGCACTATGGATACCGTCAGATCGTCCAGGCTTATCGCTGGGGTTCTGTGGTGATGGAAGAAGGCTTAGGTCACCGTGGCATCGTAGAGATGGAGCGTCTCCAGCCACTTCCACTTCCGCGCGTTGGAGATTACCTGTCGATCGTGCATCGTGTTTTGGAGATGATGTCGGCAGTCACGCAGCTTCACGCGATGGCGATACCTGTGCGATGTTATCCCCCCGAGCTGGTGCGTGATCTGGAGTTGGCTCAACAGCACCCCATTACACGCTCCTTTCACTACGACCTCTCACCCGACCAGTTTTTGCTGCGTCCAAGTTCGATGCACTCCCCCGAACAAGTTGTATTGATCGACTTTAACTCATCGCGAATGGCGCACGCAGAATACAGCAATTTCTTCTGGTATGCGATTCCGGGCAAAGATTATTTTCAGCCACCCGAGCGTCGCCGATTGCACGACTATCGAAACCAAAATAAAACATTTCAGTCGAGCCCCGTCTATGATTTGTACTCCTTGTTGACCATCGCATTATTCTACTTGTTGCGCCAGCAGGAAGAGCAGACACAGCCTTCACATTTGCCGGGATGGGAGTCCCCTTCTCTATGGCAGAAGTGGCTGAGGTCTCCCGATATCCTTGCCCAGTTGAAGAAAAAAGTTGCCTCCAATCGCGGCATAGATCCGGGTCCCATACTCGAATTGATCGCAGCCACCTTACCCCACCCTCCCCAAGAGAGACGACAAGCGCTCTTGTCATTAAGCGGTGTTGATTGGTCTGGTTTAAGAGACTGGATGCTTGTTCCCAAGGCGATGAACGCCATCGCGAGGTACAGCTTGGGTCGGGAGTTTCAGATAGGTTGGCATCACTCACAGATAGACCTGATAGAAGGAGAGTCGTCCAAGTCACTCCATCAGCTCCTTGACGCGAGACGATGCATCTGGCAGCCCGGTCTCTCAGAGCAAGGCCGCATCGACCACCCTCCTCTGGACCTACAACAGATCTATTTCATCCAGGATGGAGAGAGTTATCCCATCGTGCGCAACGGTCGGATCGAGCCAATACAAGCGGGTCACTACAAAGTCTTTGCCGTTTGGCGTGGTTGCGTTGACTTTGCCAACCCGCTCCATCTCAACATTCAGCCCTACCGGTCCTCTTCGTTCTTGTCACAAAAGGGCTTGAGCCATGCAACGCAGTCCCTCCAAGCCAACCCCATCTCACCTCGCCCGGCTCTGGATGCAACCATAGTGGAGGAGGCCGTTCCAGCCTTTTCTCCCGAAGCATTCGCCGACACAAACGCGCACACATTGGGCACCACACTGCCTGTGCTTCAGGAGCAAGCACCTTCCAAAGCAAAAGAACAAGACAACGACGCTTTTTGGGCAACTCCTGTACCGAACTCTCTGCCGGTATCGCCGTCTTCACATACAGCACACGATTCACACGAAGAGCATCTTCAGGTGCCAAGTCATTCATCACAAGGTACGGAGTCTGAGGCTTCATCTCTACCTTCCTCACATTCTGGGAAGGAGCATCCCTATCGAGAGCATCTACCGACAGGTTCCACAGCCTACAAAGTGACTGAGATGCCTGGAGTGTCTTCCGCCGACGATCTATCAGCCACACCCACAAACAGCATGGATGATTGGCTAACGTATCTGGCAGAGTGCCGTCAACACGACGAATTAAATCGCTGTGAGGATGAGTTGATGATGCAGTTTGAAAGCCAGCCCCCCATCGAACTCATCGTACAACTACACACCCGACGTTGTGAACTGGCCATGACCCATGGAGACTTATCCATTGGCTGGCCTAGCCTTAACATGATGGTTCACTTGTTGCGCAGAGAGAATATTTCAAAACTACACACAGGTATACTATTGAACAATCTCACTGTGTATTGTTATATGTGGGCCTGGAAGGAGAAACGATTGCCGTTGTGGGATACGCAAGTAGGTCTTGACCCCCTGTCGCACCTCAGACATTGGCTGCAGCTGTCGGAGCCTCCAGGGCAGATTGCCCCTCCACAAATGCGAAAACTCCGAAAACGTAGCCGTGAGACCATCATCTGTGCACTGCATGTAAAACAGGCGTTACAGTCATCATGAGAGAGAGCTTTCAACTCCTGGTTGCAGGTTACAGTGAGCAGCACACACGCCCTTACAACCAGGATCGTATATACCCGGATTCATCAGCACTTCCCGCCATTTTCACGCTGCCTACTTGTATCGCCATCGCAGATGGAATGGGGGGAACCCAACAAGGAGCGGAGGCAGCCACACTCGCGGTCCAAGCCATACCCTCTTTGCAACAATCCATGCTCTCTGGAGCACCTGCATCCCAGGCCATCCCTCTCACCTTTCACAATATCAACCAAAAGATCATCGATAGAGCCGGTGGCCCCGCTATCTCTGGCACAACCTTATCTCTGTTTGTGTTTGGCCCCAATGAATTTTGGTTGGGGCACCTCGGTGACAGCCGAGCCTACTTGTGGCGACAACAACAACTTCACCTTCTCACCACCGATGACAATGCCTTTGGCTCTCTTATCCATCAGGGGTATATCCCATTTCATCCGCAACAGCACCCCCTCACGCAAGAGGACCGAAACTACCTCACCCAACACCAACTCTTCCACAATGAGCTGTTTTACATTCCCCATAATGCGGCCTCAACACCAACTTCAGCCCGACCACTTGGAGCCCTGCTGCAAGGTCGAATCAAAAAGCTACATCAACAAGGACATATCATTCCAGTCGGTGCCACACGAGAACGATTGATGTGGGCTTTTGGTAAA
>JALTMC010000301.1 GCA_027005175.1 Myxococcales bacterium | reverse complement strand
AAATTCTTTAAGGCGGCTCAGCTCTCCCAACTCCCGAGGTATCTCTCTCAGTTCATTCTCACTGAGGTCGAGTTCCTTGAGTCTGCTCAAATTCCCCAGCTCTCGGGGAACTCCGGTAAGTTCATTCTCACTGAGGTCGAGTTCTACCAGATTCGTCAGTTGCCCCAACTCTGCCGGAATGCCTGTCAAAACATTCTCACAGAGGTCAAGCTCCTTGAGTCTGCTAAGATTCCCCAGCTCTCTTGGCACTTGAGACAATTCATTTTCACTGAGGTCGAGCACCTTCAGGTTTGTCAAAGCACCTAACTCTGCGGGCACCTCTTCCAGCTCATTCTCACTGAGGTCGAGTTCCTCAAGGCTGGTCAGTTGACCGATCTCTCGGGGTAAGTATTCCAGTTCATTTTCACTGAGATCAAGCTCCACAAGGTTGGTAAGTTGACCGATCTCTGAGGGAAGCTTACTCAACTCATTTTCACTGAGGTCTAGCTCTACAAGATTGGTTAGCTGGCCGATCTCTGAGGGAAGCTTACTCAACTCATTTTCGCTGAGGTCCAACTCAACAAGACTGGTTAACTGTCCTATCGAGGCAGGAAGCTCTGTTAAATCCATATCAGAAAGATCTAAATCCTCGCTACCTTTGACACGTGCTCGTTCAATTTTGCGTTCCGCTTTTTTCAAGCTCATAAGTCCTATCCTTTACATTCTGATGGTCCAATGAAGAACCCATTAAGATTTGAGGGGGGATAAAGTTTATGAATCGATTTTACAACAAGGTCAAGGAGAGAAGGAAGTGAGGCTTGACATCCATCTAGCCTTCCCCTACGTTGCCGTTCGATAGACGACATGACTCTGTTGAGGCAAAGAACGGTGTTCTCGCACTATGGAGCAAAGGGAGAGAAGCAATATGGAATGGGTAAAACTCCTTTTTGTGGAATGCCACCGAGCGATTCGAGAGGGGGAGTTAATCAAGCGGGCAAGCCAAAGAGATAAAGAATTCCACTTTCAAGACTGGTTCAAAGCTCGCTTAAATTTCTTGGGAGCCCATTTTGATGAGCCCTCTCGCAACTCCTACCCTGATTTTAGAATGGTGGACTCACCCCTTGGATTCGAGATCAAAGGCTTGCAGCACCCCGGCCGGATTGCGAATTACGATTGCAATAGTCAAGTCCCAACAGGTTATCATAACGGTCGCCATATTTACTATGTTTTTGGCCGATACCCAAAAGAGCCTATGGACCTCAACGAATACCCTGTGTTTGACTTGGTAATTTGTCATGGAGATTTTTTAAATGCAGATCATGACTATGTCCACAAGAATAGGAGTATTAAGGGTTTTGGTAGCTATGGTGATTTACTGATTCGTGATCGCAAAATGTATGTTGCACCGACACCCTTTGCCTTAACACATGGAACAGAGGGTCAGATCACATTGATTGTGCCCGAGGTTGTAGATTTTTCGGAGGAGCTAACAGAAGTGGCACTTTTGACACGTCAGGAAGCGGATGAATTGACCATCGGTTACGATTTCGATTTAACCACCAATAGTTTAGAGTCGAGAACAATACCCAATCCACATGCTGGGATGAAACACTCCTTCCGAGTTTATCGAGTGAGTACTGAGCATGGTCCTGATGTCTCTTTGCGTGAGCACTCGGAGTAAAGGAAAGCAAACGATGAAATCGATTGAGCGTAGCTTCCCTTCTGAACTTATTGATGATGTTGCAGAAATGGAGAGTTGGAGGAAAGAGGTTAACCGCCCTATTTACCACATCCACAAATGGTGGGCAAAACGTTTGGGAAGTGTGTTTCGAGCCATTCTTTTGGGTGTTTCTCTTGAGGATGAATGTGATGTTGCCAGTGAGTTTTATCAGAAACATCGATTGAGCGACATGACAATTCTCGATCCCTTCATGGGTTCAGGTACGACTCTAGGAGAGTCCATAAAGTTGGGAATTCGCCCCATTGGTTGCGACATCAACCCTGTGAGTACCTTCATTGTTCGCCAAGCACTTACACAAGTAGATTCTCATAAGCTCATTTCTGCTTATCACGAGATCGAAGCAAAGGTCAGTGAAAAGATTAAGTCCTTTTACAAAACGATCGATCCCATCACAGATTCAACTTGCGATGCTCTTTATTATTTTTGGGTCAAGGTTGTTACAACACCAGATGGTAACGACATCCCCCTATTCTCAAACTATATATTCAGTAAGAATGCCTATCCAAAGAAAAAGCCTGAGGCTAAGATCTTGTGCCCCTCTTGCTGGACAGTGCTGACGGATCGATACGATACAACATCACTTCAATGCTCTGAGTGCTTGCATCAATTTAATCCTCAAGTAGGACCCGCTCAAAAGCAACTTGTTACCGATGAAGAGGGCCATACATACAAGATCAAAGAGCTTGTTTCCAAGGCCGATGTGCCGCCCCATCATAAGATGTATGCTGTCCTCGCGCTTACTCACAACGGAGAAAAAGTCTATCTTCCTGCTCGTAAGTTTGATTTGGATTTGTATGAAGCTGCTTGTGAGACTTTGAAGAACTCAGCTTATTTTGTACCTTCTATGAGTATTCGCGATGGGCACAATACTTCACAAGCGAAGGGCTACCATTACACAAAATGGAAAGACTTTTTCAACGGTCGTCAACTGTTGTGTCTGGGAATATTGTTAGATGAGATCTTGAAAATTGAAAACGATGTCATTAAGGATCACTTCATCTGTTTGTTTTCAAGCACTCTTGAGTTTAACAATATGTTTTGCAGCTTTAAAGGCGAAGGAACAGGTGCTGTTCGGCATATGTTTTCCAATCATATTTTAAAGCCTGAGAGAACGCCGCTTGAAAACAGTGTATGGGGAACTCACAAAAGCAGTGGAGTCTTTTCTACACTATTTAAGTCTCGGCTGCTTCGCGCCAAAAAATACTTACAAGAACCATTTGAGCTTCGAGTCCAAATGGAGACTCCACCAAAACGAAAAAGATCACACAAAGAAGTTTGTAGTGATCCTATTGATGTCCGCGTGACCGAGACCTATGAAGATTTTATCCAGGGAAAAAATACCACACTTTTGTTAAACGGTGATAGCTCCTCTCTTCCCATTCCTGATGAGTGTGTCGATGCTGTTGTAACAGACCCCCCGTACTTTGATTTTGTTCATTATAGCGAACTGAGCGATTTTTTCTTCTCATGGATTGCTCCTTGTCTCGCTGCTCGCTATCCATTTTTTAATAAAGACAATTCATCGGATGAGAATGAAGTACAAAGCAAGTCATCACAAGAATTCTCTACCAAACTAACAAAAGTCTTTCAAGAATGCTTTCGTGTTGTAAAACCTGAAGGACTGCTTGTTTTCAGTTTTCATCACTCTAGGCCAGAGGGCTGGCTCTCTATTTACAATGCCATCCAACAATCAAAGTTCTACGTAGTCGCAGCTCATCCCGTGAAAGGAGAAATGTCTGTTGGCAAACCAAAGTCATCCTCAAAGAATCCCATCAACCTCGACGCCATTTTAATATGCAAAAAAATAGAATCCCCACCAACTCAATCATTATCAACAGAAGAACATGTTTGGAATCACTCTCTGGAGAAATACACTGAATTGTCACAATCGCTGATCAAACAAGGCAGGAGCCTTAGCAATGGAGACAAAGGTGTTATTTTGGCCTCTCAGATTCTAGTACACTCATCACTCGCAATGTTGCCTGAAGAGACCACTCTCAAGTTACTGTTGAAACTGTACAAAGACTCCACAGCCAGCTTTTTCTCAACACTGGAAGAAAACGATACGACAAACTCTCACTTGAGAACCGATGAGCCCAGCACACAACAATTTTCTTTTTCATTCGAATGAAACGTAAGTGAAAAAAACTTGCTCGGTCGCTGCTTCTACTCTGGTTTCAGCAATACTTTTCCGATGCTTTGTCGTGATTCGACCAGACGATGTGCATCAGGGGCTTGGGTAAGGGGGAAACGTGCGCTGACCAGGGTGTGAACTTTGTCTTGAACCATCAGGTCAAGCACATTTTGAGCGGTGGGTTGGAGTTGTTCCGGATGATGTCTGCGAATTCCACCGCTACTGTATCCGATAACAGCGCGGTTTTCGCGATGGAGTGGCTTACTTTCAAAGAAACCTGCTTCGTTAGAGCTATGACCAAAAATAACAAGACGACCAAATGTAGCGAGGCAGGTTAATCCTGCTTCAAACACCTTCCCCCCGACGGTGTCTAGAATCAGATCGACTCCCTGGCCATCCGTTTCTTCCTGAACACGCGCGGCAAAGTCTTCTTCTTGGTAGTTGATCACAACGTCTGCGCCGAGGCTTTTACAGGCTTGTACTTTCTTTGGATGACCTACCGTTGTGAGGATACGTTTGGCTCCTAAGGCTCGTACGATCTGAATGGCTGAGCTGCCTACACCACCCGCGCCAGCATGCACCAACACTGTTTCACCTGCCATCATTCGGCCCGCTTGAGTGACAGCATTGTAGGCAGTGATCATAATACCAATACCAGCACCATCTTCCTCTGATACATTGTCAGGTAGGGGATAACAGAGTACTTCTTTGGCGAGGATTTGTTCGGCATACGAACCACCCTTTGTATATGCTGCCACCCTCTGTCCCACCTGAATGGTTTGAACACCAGGACCACATGCAATGACTTCTCCAACACCATCAAACCCTGGAACAAAAGGAGGTTTGCGACCCCGATATAGACTCCGCCGCATCTTAATATCAGCAAAGTTAACGCTGGTCACCAGCGTTCGCAACAACACCTCACCCGGACCAGGAGTAGGCGGATCGAGTTCCTGTACAACCAGCTTCTCAGGCCCACCGTGTTCTTCGATTAAGATAGCTTGCATTAAATCAATCCAACCATTTGTGACGTAAAAAAACCGCGAAGAAACGCTGATGAATACAAACAAATAGAAAGAAATAGAATCTTTCGTATTCAAAGAGGCTTCTATCAAAACAACAAAGATTTATAACCATTTGCGGTCCTACTCTGATGACTTTTGTGTCATCAGAGTAGGACTTTTTGACAACACATTCGATAAAAACTAGTTTTTTCAACAGACATTATAGGAGAAGTGTCCTTTTTGTCCACCGTGACTTTGTTTCGAGGAGTCGTCCGATGAGAGCCATGGAGCATATTTCTCTCCTTTTGTTGTTGTCGTCTTTACCTATCATCGTCAACTGTAATTGTGCTGGGCCTCCTTTGGTATGCAAAGTGTCACTTGACTGTTCCATGGGAAAAAGCTGCATCCAGGGACAATGTCTGGATCGTAGCGATGGCACGATTCGAGGCGAGACATCACAGGAAGAAACGCCTGATGGTAGCATTTCGACAGAGACTCCGAAAGAGAAGAAAACTCCCGACCGTTCGACTCTTCACGAGCTTTGCACGAACAATATCGACGATGATCGAGACGGTAAGATAGACTGCGCTGATACGAACTGTGTGAATCACCCGGCGTGTCAAAAGCCTTTGGAGAACTGTACGAATAAGATCGACGATGACAGCGATGGGTTGACAGATTGTGCCGACCCCGATTGTGGTCGCCACCCCGCATGCAAAACAACAACAGAACGCTGCACGAATCGTGTGGACGATGATAACGATGGGCTTGCCGACTGTGCGGACCCCGATTGCAACAATCATCCGACCTGTCAAACCACATCGGAGAATTG
>JALTMC010000300.1 GCA_027005175.1 Myxococcales bacterium | reverse complement strand
GTAGGGTGGAACTCGACATTGTTGTAGACCCAGCGAAAGATCTCCACGGGTGTCTTGAGCTTGGCTCCAAGATCTTTGATGCCTTGGGTAAACTTGATCTCCTTGGTCTCGGTGAGATCTTTGGGATCGGGGCTGTTGGTGGGCGTACCATTGATGGGGATACCCAAGAACTTGCTGTATTCTTTAGAGCTTTTCATGGGGGGGCGAGAGATAGGCTGGATGCTGCGGAAGGGCAGATTGTTCGGGTCCAACGGTGTGGCTGTCGAAACAGGTTGTACGGATTTCAAGAAAGTTTGGAAGCGTACGAGATCGATCGCTCTGATCTTTTTGGGATCTTTGACCAACAATCGGCTCAGGTATTCACGGAATAAGCGATACTTTTCCTGGTATTGTTGCTGGAGATCGGTCCAACGTTTCTTGATCTCAGGGGAGACCCCTGGTTGGGATAACTTTGCCGTAGTGCTTTGGAATTGCTGTGTGTTGACGAGGTGAAGCTTGTTCGCATCTTCGGCGATCTTGGGAAAGATAAGTAGATCGGTGGAACTGGCCTTCTCGGCACCCATGATCTTGCCCAGGTGCACTACGGCATCCAGGGTTTTTTGAAGCAATCCAGGCATTCCGGAGCGATATGCTTTGGGAGTGAGGATGGGTGTAAGAGGTGTTCGTGGAGGCTGGCTTCCAGCAGGGACTTGGGCAGGGCCTCGAACCGGGACGCGTGGCAAAGAGCGCTCTGTGAGCTTTTGTTCTGTATCACAGGCTACCAGTAGATAACCGCCGACAAAAAGCCAGATAAGCCAGCCAAATTTTTGTTGCATGATTCTGCGAAGACGAAGCATATTATTTCTCGTGGTTCTTTTTTGGAAGAACTTTCTTTTATGTACTCTCTGGTTTTGTCTGAGCTTCAAATTTTGTTTCTACAGCTTGTTCTCCCTGAGCCATCAAAGGCTGGACAAGTTCAAGGGCTAGTTCCTGTAAATCTTGAGGGCAAGGTGGATAAAGAGTCTTAGATTTACGTAGCCACCTTTCGGGAGCAAACGTGATTCGTTCATGCCACCTTAGAAGTTGCTTGTCAACTTGTACACCGAAAAGTTCACAAAGTAAGACCTCTTCCCAGCAAATGGGTTCAACTGAACGGGCTAATACCTTATCATCATACTCTGTTATGGGTGCTTGCCAGTCTTTGTCACCTCGAATGCTTTCAAAGAGGCAGGAAGTCTTTTCTGGAGAATCTTTCCATAGGAGAATTAACGCCTTGCGGACGGCCCATCGTTGCGAAGGAAACTTCATGATCCATAACATTCGATTCAAGTTGATAGGCTCCTCTTTGATGGAGTGGTAAAGTCGTGTTGCTAAATATGACTCTGGCAACCAACAGGTTTCAAAATAAAGGAGTGGAGAACCCTTTTTGTTGTAGTCTTTGTTTCGGAGTAGCCAAAGTTGCAGTCCGCCCCACCATGGAGCCTGTAGGAAAAAGAGCATCATCCCAATGAACACCCAGGCGAAGACGTTTATTTGAATGATTATTGTATGCTCGTAAATCATAGGTATTACCGTGGATACGCCTGCTATGCTCATTAGTAAACTAAAAAAAGGGAAGTCTCGGATGAGTGCTCGATCTTTTGCCAAAACTGCAAGGTGTAAAGAGCCAAATGATATAACTGCAGCCAGTAAAAATAACGATAAAGTGCTGAGTGTCCACGCTTTGTCGGAGTTTCCATTGTGCATATACATCATTGTGGCATTATATGAAACAAGTGCAGGAATCCCTATGTAAGGAATGATTACTCCTGTCAAAATAGAAGATACTACATAACGCTTAGTGTCTCTATAGCCACTGATAGCTATTGAAGCCATGATAAATATGAAAATTGTCCAAAAAAGAAAAGATACAATAACCACATGATCTAATGTTGGAGTTCTTTTTGCTCTGCTTGCAATCAACAGTATATAAAAAACAGAGTGCATTGTAAGCATTTTGCGAAGAATGGGAGTGTTGAATATTTGGTTCAGAAGCTTCAGTAAAGACTGGGTATGATGTATTTGTAATTCAGAGTTCAATTCTTGGAGCAAGGAAAATGGCCTAAAAATAATCATGTATGCTACGTGATAAAGATTTTTCATTCTACTGCCTATGACTCTGTGGTGGATTGCATCGCCTAAATCTAGGTTGGATACGTTGTTTCGTGTACCAATAGAAAACCTACTTAGAGTTCGAATGCCGAACTGTTTGATGTCAAAGAAATTGCTTCCTCCTCTTTATTCACTTAGTAATAGGTGCTCATGTGTCGAGCGTAATAGAATACTTTAGGTTATGCTAGATTACCTGAAGAGAGATACCTTGTTTCAGGACGTTCTGAGATGCCTCTATGCAACGAATACATGGGGTCCGAGGCATCACAGGTTTTTGCGAGGTGTTTTTTCTTTATAAAAAATCTTTGAATTTTTTCATATAATTTTTTCGAAGCTTTGTTCCTGTTGCCTGAGCTGTAAGAACCTTTGTAATAAAAGACCATATAGCACTAGACATTGCCAAGAAGGCGAACGCTCCTGCCAAAAGCCCCCATGTCTTTAGAGCAAGAGCTGTTATTATAATAGTCAGAACTACTCCGATCCAAAATGCTATTGACGATTTTGTATCGTTCGTTTTCTTCCAAGTGCTGTATAAAATAGCTACTCCAACAGAAAACAAAAGGATAGAAGAAATAAGTTCAAGAAGCCCAATGCCTCCACTGGGTGGCTTAAACACACTTGGAGGAGCTTTTGTTGGTCCTGAGCGAACGCGGTAGCTGGCGATTCCTCCAGCGGCGAGCCAAAGTCCACCTGATTTGCCACCACTGATCCGATAGGCAGCGGCTCCTGTAAGTTCATCGTGGATGATATAGCCCACTCCCTTCCAGCCATCTTTCGTCATCTGTCGGGCGGGTGTGACAACTACTTTGTTGGCAGCCACCGCATTTTTGATAGACTCCAGGGTCGATGCAGGTAATGTCAATTTCGGCAACACGGATTGTAAGTTACTTCGACGTATGGTGTCAATAGGCACACCTGTTTGGGCTGCATATCGGAGCATATGATAGGTGCTTATTCCTCTGTCTGCGTCGGGCTTTTTGGGATTTGTTGACAAACTCCAAATCGTTGCCTCCCAGGCTGAACCGCTCATTCCGCTGGCCAGGAGCAAGGCCTTTTCGGCCTTCTTGTCGTTGGACAGGGATATGCTGGCATGAACGTCCAAGTCGATGTCGGTGGAGAATGAGCCAAAAGTCACGTGTTGTGGTGTTCCTACCAGGAAACCTGCATAACTGACAAAAAGGTCTTTCGCAAATAGCCCCACAGACGGACCTCGGACATCCATCACTCCAAGTTGTTGAGCATACAAGGCATTTTCCAGGGTCCGTTCAAACCGATCGGATGAGAGAGGTGCTGAAATGCAACAGATCGAATTAAAGGCGACCCCATGTGTCGCACCTCCATATCGAGCATTGTTCATATTCTGGGTAGGAACAGCCCCGCGTGTCTGCCCAAAAGTGTTGCATGGTTCCTCTCTGGCTGGTCGCACCATCTGAACGAACCCTCAATGCATCTTTCATCTCTGGTATGAGTTCCATCTACCATCCCTTTACCCATGTAGAGTAATACAACAGAATTGATACTATCATAAACAGAGCCTGCTTTACAGATATATTATCCGCCGAATACCTTATTTGCTCGCTGCTCCGATGGCTTTAAAAGGCTAAAGGTACCCTTGTGCCAGCTTTTCCAATTCCGGTGGACAAGGAGGATAGAGAGTTTTAGAATGCTGCAGGAGTTGATACCACCAATCACACAATCCTTTCTTCCACGAGAGAGGCCAGATGTTGGTCACATATTTATGTTCACTAAAGTGATTTTTGAGTTGCTCATTGGCTCCAATCAACTCAAAAAGAAGCAACTGAAAATAAGATAAGGATTCTTTTTCAGTGTCTTGGTTGCTGTACGTTATTACAGAAGAGTGCCAATACTCTAAATGAACAAGCGAGTTGAGCAATTGAGCTACTCTTCCGGGTGATTCTTTCCATAGTAGTATTATAGACTTACGCGCTGCCCATCGTTGTATAGGAAAAGACAGCACCCACCATAGACTGTATTCGTCGAGTTCTTGTTTTAATCTTCGAAACAATCGTTCAGCAGCAAAACCCTCCGGCCATAAACTTGTCTCCCTCCAAAGAACAGGAGTTTTCTTGTTATCATACTCTTTCCATATTCCTAGTTGGAAGAGGAGCCAACTAGGTAACTGTAAACTGAACATATAAGACAGCACAATCCCAAAAAAGCAAGTGTATATGCTGTCTTTAGCCCAAAATGTCCAGGGCACGATGAGAAAGATGTTTGTAATCAAAAATAACTCAAGTGCAGATCGACAACCCACACCTTCTTTATTAATGGTCATAGACAAAAACAGATTGGAAATAAAAGTGGAGCCGAATACCAGAATAAGTATTTGGCTCCATTGATCTAGCCCATCCGTAGAAATGGCACTGAGGACAAAAATAACTATAAGTAGATAGAGATAGAAGAAACTAAGTGAAATGACAATGCTTGCTGATATAGCTGTTGCAATTTTTCGAGAGCCAAGGGACGTGGCTAAAACAGCTATCCAGAGTAGTAATACTGTAATAAATGATGCCAAGAACAAAGCAGCTGCATAGATAGAAGTGTTTGCTTCAAAATTACTTTGTGACAAGTAGTAAAAAAAAGATATGTGTGGCGGTACTCTTTCTAGGAAAAATTGAGTTGAAAGAATAAAGGTAAATAGAAAAATGAAGCATCCACCAAATAAAAGATAGCTAAGAAAGAGTTGATAGAGCGGGGGGAAACGTGCTACCCGAAAGACAGAATGCCAACAGGAATCGGAAGATTCTACTGGAAGTTCTTGCTTCAGTAGCAAATGTAATGTTTTTGGCCGAAGAAATACGATTTGAAGGAGCCATAGGAAGTCTGAAAATCGGTGCCATCGAGCATTATACAAACGCTCTGTGTCAAGCATTAAAAATGTTTTCATTTACTTACTCGTTTATTTAATGTTCAGATACTTCTCAAGTGCACGGTTATGATTACTTGTGGCCAATGCAAGTTTGATATAGGCATTTATGCCTCCCCAACTGAACAGGGATATGGTAAGGAAAACCACTCCCGAAAACAGGATGGGTGCTGGTCCAAGAAAGAAGGCTGTTGTTGCTGCAGCAATTGCAATCATGAAAAGGAGAATGAATGCGTATTGCGCCTGCTCTTTTTTCTTCGGAGATAGACCGCTTTGTAGGATATTCTGCCACGATTCGTAAAATACATAAGCACCCAGAGCAAATCCAGCTATGCCTCCAAGGCGACTCCACCAAGCTTCTTTTGCAAGGCTACCACCCATGCGTGCTAGTACTTCTGCTAGATTTGGGGGCTTTGTAGGCCCATTTGGAATCCGGTAGCTGGCAATTCCTCCAGCCGCCACAATCAGTCCACCAGACTTACCTCCACTGATCCGGTACGCTGCGGCTCCTGTAATTTCATCGTGAACAATATAGCCCACTCCCTTCCAGCCATCTTTTGTCATCTGCCGGGCGGGTGTGACGACAACCTTGCTCGCATGGACTGCATTCTTGATAGACTCCAAGGTCGATGCTGGCAATACCAGCTTCGGCAACACGGATTGTAAGTTACTTCGACGTA
>JALTMC010000299.1 GCA_027005175.1 Myxococcales bacterium | reverse complement strand
CTGCAAAGCCTCGCCCCACTGCACGCCCTGCAAAGCTCTAGCCCCAGGATTTCGCCAGGAGCTGTGACCTTTCTAGCCCCAGACTTTCGCCAGGACTTGTGACCTTTCTAGCCCCGGAATTTCGCCAGGAGCTGTGACCTTTCCAGCCCCGGAATTTCGCCAGGAGCTGTGACCTTTCCAGCCCCAGACTTTCGCCAGGAGTTGTCGCCCTTCTATGAAGTCCAGAGGAGCAGCGTGTCCAGAGGAAGACTTCTGCAAATGGATGAGATGCAGCTTGTTGTGTTTTAGGCGTGAATCACCTGGATGGCGTATTATTCAGCATCTCAGTCGGGGTACTGCTCTGGTGGCTCTCCTTTTGACTTTGTGAGTTTGGGGTAATCTTCCAGCGTCTCTTCGGGTGCAGGCTCGTCACTGATCGAGAGAACTTCGATATGGTGTCGCCATGAATCTCCAAAGTCAAAGAGATAGCAGAACTTCTTTCCTTTTTTGAGAGACAAGGAGGCAATGAGGATTTCGGTAGCATCGAACTCATCACCTGAAAAGGGATGAGAGATTGCAGAGTCTTCATCCCAAAAAGTACCACTCATAAAGAAAGAGTAGAGATGATCATCATCCCAGTTGAAAGCGACTTGAATCATCACATGGAGATCGTGCAGGGAGTGATGTCCCAAAAGTTCAAACTCACGCCAGACAGACTTTTTATCCATAAGAGAAACTCGAAAAGTGAAGACATGTTCCAGCATCTCTTCATCAAGCTCATAATCCAGCACCTCTTCATCAAGCTCATAATCCAGCACCTCTTCATCAAGCTCATAGGAAGGAAGCCCGGACAAGCCAAAGAATGACAGTTTCCTTTTGATCGTTGCAAGAGTGGAAGGGCCGATACCACGAATGGCCAGGAGTTCATCATCCGAGGTTTTGAGAAGTTGTGAAACCGTTGTGATCCCTCCTTCCATCAGTTTCTTATAAGGACCGCGGCCAAAAAACAAGTCATGCAGAGTCCATGTTTTGCCCTTCTCTTCCAGAGCCGCAAGAAGGTCTCCAAAACGAAAGTTATCATCCTCACCGAAAGGGGTTGAATCCTCGTAATCTTCAGGGACTTCATGGGAGATGCGTTTCCAATAAATGGGAAGGTCCTCGCCCATATGAGGCATTCTGATTCCCGCCAAGATACCTGGTTCAATCGATGAAACAAAGCCACCACCGCAGGATTCGTGGAAGATCCCCTCCTCATCATAGGTAAAGAAGATGGGAGACATAGTGACTTCACCTTCTACAAAGGGAAGCATACGAAGGTCGAGCGATCCACTGAAAGCTTCGGTGTCATAAAAGCCGGTAAAGCGGCTGGGTTCGTCATCGTCTTGAATGATATAGACATCGTATCCTTCAAGCTCATCAAAAAAGGGTTCGTCTGCTTTGGAAAATTCGGGGGGTCGCATCATACGCCAAGTCCCCATAAGAACGTCTCGATACACTTTGGGCTGAATCTCAGGAATGGAGACTTCATGCCCCAATGACTGCTCGGACCTGCTTTTTTTACTCATCACTCGCTCCTTGTAAATCGATCAGGGGTCAGGGTACTCTTTTCCGATCCACTGTCAAGTTGAGTTTCTTCTCTCTTGACAAGCCTACACTCCCAACTATAGTGACATCCTCCCCCACCAAAGGATTCCAGAGATCCTCTCTCTCAGGGGCACACAAACCTCGTCCACTTCACGATAATACAGGAGCAATTCAATGACCGCGCAGGTTCAAATCGATCAGTATCAGGAGTTGATGAAACGATACAATGAGATTCATCATCTGGGCAGTATAGCCCAACTTTTACAGTGGGATCAGGAAGTGATGATGCCCCGGGAAGGTGGAGCACAGCGAGCCGAGCAGTTGGCAGCTCTACAAAAGGTCATCCATGCCCACAATACCGCTCCTCCAATCGGTGAGATTCTCGCAACCATAGACTTTAACGCAGATTGGACTGACGAACAAAAAGCAGACCTTCGAGAAGCCAAAAAAACGTATGACTTGGCCACCAAAGTTCCTGCTGATCTTGTCGCAGAGATAGCACGCCTGGAGGTATTAACTACCCAGTCATGGGTTGCCGCCCGACAATCGGAAGAGTATGATGATTTTTGGCCTTTGTTTAAGAGCACTCTGCAACGACGCAGAGAGTATGCAGATGCCATCCGTGGAGAACGCTGCCGGTATGACGCCCTCCTGGACTTATACGAACCTGGAGAAACATCGGCCAATCTTCGCCCCCTCTTTGCAGAGTTGCGTACACAGCTTCGCGGTATCTTAGAGAAGATCCAAGGGTCTTCTCACCCCACAAACCCAGCGGCTTTGGTCACAGAGTATCCCGAAGAAAAGCAACGCCCCTTCTCAGAAAAGGTCATCCAGCAAATGGGGTACAACCTCAAAGCTGGCCGCCTCGACGTATCCGCACACCCATTTTGTACAGGAACAGGTGGCGATGTTCGCATCACCACTCGATACAACAAGAACAACTTCACAGAAGCCTTGTTTGGTTGTATGCATGAAACAGGTCATGCCTTGTATGAGCAAGGACTCAACCGAGAGAGACTCCCCTTTCCTGCCGGCGGTGCCGCCTCCCTCGGTATTCATGAATCCCAATCTCGAATGTGGGAAAATATGATCGGACGATCAGAACCGTTTTGGGAATACTTTTACCCCATGCTCAAAGAGCAGTTTCCCACGCCATTTAACAACATCGCTCCCGATGAATTCTGGCGATTGATCAATCATGTGGAGAAGTCATTCATCCGAACTGAGGCTGATGAAGTCACCTACAATCTTCATATCATCATGCGATTTGAAGTGGAAGAACAGCTCCTGGAAGACAAACTCTCCATCGACGATTTACCAGAATACTGGAATCATCAATTCCAACAAGATTTTGGCGTGACACCCACGAGCCTGAAACAAGGTTGTATCCAAGACATCCACTGGCCCGCCGGTATCTTTGGCTACTTCCCAACGTATGCGCTGGGTAACCTCTACGCAGCACAATTCTACAACACCATGACACAACAACTTCCAGTGAATGAGTTACTCTCCAAAGGCGAGTTACTTCCCATTCGTGAGTGGCTGCGAGAACAAATCCATCAGTACGGTCACACCTATGCTCCTGGTGACCTCTGTAAACGAGTCACTGGCAAACCCCTCTCCATCCAACCCATGCTCTCCTACCTCAACGAAAAGTACGGCAAAGTCTACAATTTCTCTTAAAACCTACCTTCGTCGCTGTCGTTGCTGTTGAATCATTCGCTGGGCCTTATGCCACAAGGATTTGGCTTTTTCCTTTTGGCCACGCTGCATCAACAAAGCAACCATGTTCATCAGATTCTGTGCATTCTTTGGTTGCAAACGTATCGCTGTTTGAAAAGCCTTCTCAGCCACATCAAGCTTCTTTGCATGAAGAGCCACCACACCCAAAGTTCGCTGATTATGAACCAGGAGCGGTCGTATCGATACGGCCTCCTGCGCCCAGCGCAGTGCCTCCTTTAATCGACCTTGTCGTTGCAACAACAAGGCAAGATTAGACCGGATCTTATCGTTCTTCGAGGTTTTGACTGCCCGAAGCAAGACGTCAGTGGCTTGCTTTACTTTACCTTGTCGCAACAGCAAGATGGAAGCACGCAAAGCCACCTTGGGATGATAGGGATTGATCTTTCGGGCCCTCTCTACCCATCGCTGGGCCTGTTTCAAGCGTCCTTTTTTTCCTTCAATGTGTGCAAGTTGCATCATCCCAGCGACCCAGGTGGGGTGAACCTCAAGAGCTTGTAGATACATGGTTCGAGTGGACCTCCAGGTGAACATCTGTCCCAGGGTCAGGGAGGAAGCAAGCAGAAGCACAAAGCCCCACACCACGTTTCGAGAAAGGCTCTGAAAGCTCTGACGAAGCCCCTCTGCTAAGAGCAAGGTAAAAGCCAGACTGGGCAAAAGCATATACCGATCGGCAATAAAATTCTGTAAGGGAAAGATGAGCTGGGATACAGGAGCAAAAAAGATGAACCAACAACTCGAAGCAAACGCAGCCACCTGCCACCTGGGTCGAAGGAGCCCTGTCACAAGAATCACCAACAGCAAAAGAAACAGGAGGACACCAAAGAAGCTCAACAAAGAAAAGCCCTGACCAGGCTGAATGGGGTACTTGATGCCCAAACCTGTCGCAAAGAAGAGTTGTTGCCAGTACAAACCATGTACTTTTGTCATCAATCGCAGGGTGGCCCACCAACTTCCACCGTGAAACCCCTGAATCATACTCATACGCTGCCCGGCCAACCACACAGGAACAAAGGCAAGAAAGCCACAAACCGAAAATAGAACCCACCCAAGAAGAACCTTGAAACGAGTGGGAGACACATCCAGAAAAGAAGCTTCCTCGGAGCCATCATCTGAGAGGCTTTTGAACTCATCATCTGAGAGGCTTTTGAACTCATCATCTGAGAGGCTTTTGGACCCATCATCTGAGAGGCTTTTGGGTTCAGGCGTATTTTCTGGGTCTTTGGGACTGTTGCCTTGCCAGGAAAAAAAGAACCACAACAGCGCAGCAAGAATCCCGATGCCTGTAATGGCGAGGGCTTTGCTCCAGATCGCCAAAACAAAAGAGAGCGTAGCAGCGAGCCAGACGAGCCACGATCCTCGAGAAGCAAAGCGTCGAAATAGAAGTAGAGCCGACATGAGTAAAACACCCGCAAGCAGGCCTTTGCGCTCAGAGAGCCAAGCGACGGCTTCGACATGGAGTGGGTGTACCGCATAAAAAGAGCCTGCCATCCAAGCCAGTAATGGACTCTTCATCCATGTCAGGATTAATCCAGCAACCCCCGCACAAAGCAGACCATAGAGAAGGATATTGGTAAGGTGAAATCCGCCAATCCAGTCTCCAAAGAGCAAGAAGTCCATCATGACAGACATGTCGCGCACAGGGAGATATTCCCCTCCCAGTCGAAGGCGCTGCCCCGTAGAGAGGTCACACCAAATCGCGTGCAGATTCGACCAACCCCAATGTTGCAGAGTCACATTTTCACGGATCAGCCAGGGGTCATCAAGGTTGACAAAGCCAAACTGCAAGGTTGGCAGATAAAGACAGGCACCAAGAATTCCGATAACTCCAGAGATCACATAAGGATGGGACAACCATTCTTTTCTTTCCATTTGGCTCAACTCCAGGCATCACACAAAAAAGCCCTCCTCCATGAACCATGGGGAGGGCTTTTGAGAATATACCTGGATCGCACCAAGATGGGAAGATGGCAGACGTCTCTTTGGCAACTTCCGTTAGAGAAGATAGTCTCCCCAAGACTCCGGATGCTTTTGTAATTTTGGCGGCGTTGTGATTTGTCCCATGGTTCGAGGCCGGAACGGCTTTTGAATGAGTGGCATACCTGCCTCCTCAGGGGTTCGTCCCCCCTTGCGACGATTGCAAGGCACACAACAAGCCACGATATTATCCCAGGCCGTTCGACCACCTTGAGAACGTGGAATCACGTGGTCAAGACTTAACTCCACCTCAGGAGGCGACTTGGCACAATACTGACAAAAATAACCATCTCGCGCATAGACGTTTTGGCGAGAAAATCGGATACGCACCTTTCGTCGTCGCACATAACGCAACAAACGAACAACAGACGGCATTTTGATGGAGAATGAGACGGACCGAATATCCCGATCATCATAAAC
>JALTMC010000298.1 GCA_027005175.1 Myxococcales bacterium | reverse complement strand
TGTTTTGGGGGCAACAGGCCATGTCTTGGAGGCAACAGGCCATGTCTTGGAGGCAACAGGTCATGTCTTGGAGGCAACAGGTCATGTCTTGGAGGTAAGAGGTCATGTTTGGGAGGGGGTTTGAGGTGTTGGGTGAGGGGGTGGAGGGGTTTTGAGGTGGGCGTCGAGTGTTTTGTGATCAATGGCGTGGGCATGGCCCTCTTCAATGGAGATCTGACCTGTTTGAATCAGTCTTGCGAGGTGATGGTGGATGGTCATATTGCCTGGGCGTTTGGTTAACTGCTCGATCATTGCAGTAAGGTTATCTTCGCGTAGCAACTTCGCGGTATCTGGGTCCATCGACATAAATTCAAAGGCAGCCACACGTCCACCTTTGTTGTGATGACAAAGTTCTTGGCTGACAACACACCGAAGGACTTCGCCCAAAGCCCTGCGAATATAAGGTTGTTCATCAACAGGAAACTGTTCGAGGAGTCGCAAGATAGTTCGGGCAGCACCACGGGATTGCGTGGCACATAGGATAAGACAGCCACTGCGAGCAGCTTCCAGGACAAGTTTGATCGTATTGGTGTTGTCAAGGTCTCCCACCACGAGAACATTAGGGGTTTCGCGCATGGCAGCCTTAAGTCCCTGGGTCATGCTGAGGACGTGACTGCCCACTTCTCGTTGATGAACCAAGGCTTGATGACTGGAGTGGACGTATTCGATAGGATCTTCCAACGTGAGGACATGAACACGGCGGGTATGATTAATCGCATTGACAAGGGCTGCAATGGTTGTGGTTTTTCCACTTCCCGGAGGACCTGAAAAGAGGACAAGTCCCTCTCGGAGTTGTGTAATACTCAAAAGAGGGGGCGGGAACTGAAGCTGCTCCAGGTTTGGAGGAGACAAGGGGATGTGGCGAAGGACCGCGTTGACCCCTTGCTCGGAACGGAATAAGTTGACACGAAAGCGAGCCAAGTCTCTGACCGTGCATGAAAAATCCGTGTGGTGTTGCTCTTCAAACTGTTTCAGCCTTGGTTGAGGGAGTAAACCGGAGAGCAGATGAAAAGCCTCCAAGGGGCGGAGTTCTCGGTAGTCTTCGATAGTGTAGAGTCTGTGACCGATCTTCCATCTTGGTTTTTGCTGTGCCGACAGATAAAGGTCAGATGCTCCTTCCGCCACAACTCTTTGCAAGAGGGGGCGAATTTTGGCAATTTGGGCTTGAACCTCGATCGTTGTCTGGGGGACAGGCAGCTCCTCTTGAGAGGGCAACACCCCAACAATGATGGGAGGATCTTGAGGGAGGACAACCTCGGAAGAGGAGGCGCGATCCAGCATGCCATGGGAGCGTAGGGCGTGTGTAAACGTGTCATAGGAGATCCGGAAAGGTCGGATCTGACAGCCCGGTACGATCCTTTGGATGGTTTGAAATACGGTCGGGGTTGGGTCGTCCACACAACCCAACGTTAACAAATTGTTTTGAAATTGAAGGGGCATCACACGATGACGAAGGATAAAGGGTGAGGGGAGGAGCCGCAACGTTTTTCCGTCAATGCTACCCAGTTGTTCTTTTTCGATCTCTTGCAGGGGCACGCGACGGGAGGTTTGTGCCAAACGAACCGCGAGAGATGTGCTGAGTTGGCGGCCAAAGCCTTGAATTCCATCGAGCATCAGCTCAAAGGCAGCTTGAAGAAAGCGAAGAACGACGGTGTTGCCTGTTGCGACCACAGTGGCGGAACGTGGGTTTTGTAGCAACAGAGCCATCTCACCAAAGATATTGGGGGCGCTGATCTGATTCAGTTCGATGGGGCTCTCCACAGGTGAGATCTGAACCGTAACAGCTGCTTGTCCACGGAGCACCAAAAAGAAGGAGTCTGCGACTTCTCCTTCCGTGATGATGACTTCATTTGGGCTAAACTCATGAAGAGTGGCGTGGGTTAGAACGATTTCACGATCATTCGGGGTGAGAGTTTTAAATAGAGGAGATCTCTCTAAACCTTCTCGGGCAAGGTGGTGGAACGCGCCTCTGATCGGATGTTCTCGCATTTATTTTTTCCAGTTCTTTGAGAAGTGTTTTTGCATCTACAATCATGCAAGCATCTTTCATCTTTCATCTGCAATCATGCAAGCATCTTTAACATTGGAGTCTTTGTCAATATATCGTATACCAACGTCTTGCAGGAGATGCCCGGATTAAGTGTTTCTCTGGTACAAGATAGACCTTTCAAGTTGTCCCTCAGAATGTTATACGCTACCTGACTCAATCGCTTGCTTGGCTGGTAAGGAGTAAGACTTGAAGCCACCTCAACATCGCCCTTGGAACACGGAACCTCACTACTTTGTTCTGTTTCTTGGGATCTTTGCCCTGTTCACCTTTGCTTTTATGCTCAATGCATGGATGGTCGATGATGCTTATATTACATTTCGCACCGTCGAAAACTTTGTGCATGGCTATGGATTAACCTGGAACGTCGCCGAACGTGTGCAGGTTTATACTCATCCGATGTGGATGTTTGTGATGAGCCTGTTTTACTGGCTCACCTCCGAGTTCTTTTATACCTGTCTTGGGGTCTCCTTCGCCCTTTGCTCAGGGGCCTTTGTTTTGCTCTACAGGTCTTTCTACCAATACCACGTTGGGCAACTTTGGAAACCATCTCTGCTGCTTGTTGCGTTGCTCTCTTCCAAAGCATTTATGGATTACACCACATCGGGACTGGAGAATGTACTTTCGTATTTTTTGATTACCTTGTTTTACACTCGTTTTCTCTTTGCTTCGAAGGTCAAGCTCGGGTCGCTCCGAGAGGTTGGGTGGCTCTTCTTTGTCGCGGCTCTCGCGTTTTTTAATCGACAAGACACACTGTTGATGTACATGCCAGCTCTGCTTTTTCTTTTGTGGGGGCAACGAGCGAGGTTGGGTTGGCGTCTGTTTTTTGTTCTCTTTCTGGCGGTCCTACCTGCGACGGGATGGGTGGTTTTCTCCTTGTTGTATTATGGGTTTCCATTTCCTAATACAGCGTATGCCAAGGTCCTCTGCACCTCGATCCCTTTGGCATGGAAGTTCGAGCGAGGGCTCGCTTATCTTCAGAACAGTATGCAGTGGGATACGGTGAGTCATGTGGGCTGGGTCCTGGCTCTAGTGTTGGCTCTGAAATCCCGGTCCTCCCGCCCTGTTCTCGCTATGCTGGGAGTTCTTGGGTATCTCCTCTTTACGATCTCTTCTGCTGCATCGGCCACTCATATGAGCGGTCGGTTTTTTGCGGTACCTTTCTTTCTCTCCTTCTTTGTTTTGGTCTCTCTTCTTAAAACCAAACGGACGGGCTTACTTCTTTGCTCTGTCTTTGTGTTGTCGCTTGTCTTTCATCCTACATCGCCCCTGAAGATGGGGACGTCCTACTATGATGTCTTCGAGCAACCTCACAGCGCGATTGATACGAATTGGGCGGTGCATCGTGAACACTCTGCTTTGGTCACACTTAAAGTGAGTGATATCCGGCCGGATAACTTTTGGTATCGAGAGGGGCTGAAGTTCCGAAAGAGCCGACAAACCCTTCATCTTGGGGGGGCGAGGCACGCGGAGTCTATTGGGTTCTTTGGCTTTGGAGCAGGTCCCGCAAAGTTCATTGTGGATAAGGTTGGGCTGGGGGATCCTCTGATTGCTCGGCTACCTGCGATCAGACCAAGGCACCGACACCACTGGAAGTCTGGTCATTTTCATCGGAAGATTCCAGATGGATACCTGCAAACATTGGCGACCGGGCGAAATGTGATTCATGATCCTGCGCTTCGCTCCTATTATGAGAACATTCGCGAGATCACCCGAGGTCCTTTGTTTGCGATCCAACGATTTCGTGCTATCTGGAAACTGAATACAACAGAACGATGTTTTCACTACAAGCCTGTTCGCTGAATAGGAGTAACGCAGTTGAAGCTCAAATCCTACCTCACCCCGTCTCCCCGTGAAGAGGATCTTTCATGGAGGTGGTGGGAACTCTCACCTCTCGTATGCTTTTGTTTCGGGCTGTATTTCTTTGTTCTCAACTCGTGGAGTTTGTGGAGCTTTCCTCTTGACGATGCCTGGATTCATCAAGTGTATGCGCGTTCCTTTGCCTGGGGCAAAGGATTTCAATATCTTTCGGGTGTTCAGGAGGCGGGCTCTACAAGTCCTCTTTGGTCCATTGTGACAGCACCAGTCCACTGGTTTTATGGGTTTGGTATTCAAACTCTCGTTGTCTTGGTCAAATCCATTGCCGCGTTCTGTGGCTTGCTCTTTCTTTTGTCTCTTCAACGAATCGCTCGGCACCTGACACAGTCTCGCTGGGTTGGTGTTGCGACGGCCTCTCTTATTGCCTTCGACCCACGGCTCTTGTTTGCGATATTCTCTGGAATGGAGACTCCTCTTCTCATCGCATTGTGGGGCGGTGCTCTTGCTGCCGGCTTGCGTGGCCGCCCCTGGATCGGTTTGCTCCTTTGGAGCTTGATGCCTGTCACAAGGCCGGAAGCCCTGTTGCTGTTGCCTCTGGGAGCCTTTTTATTTTGGCCCTATCCCAAAGAAACAGTGGGACCTTTGTGGAAAAACGTTGCCCGTGTCTGCCTGGGGTTAGGGCTTCCTATGAGCGGTTGGATGCTTTTTTGTCTGTACAGCAATGGACATCTCCTACCCAATACATTTTATATCAAGGCATCGTCTTTTTCGTTGGGCTGGAAGCAGGTTGTGTTGGCATGGAGTGTCACAACACAGCACGGTTGGAGTGCGCTGCCTCTCTTCTCTTTGGGACTGCTTGGCTTCTTGCTCTTTGGAATGAACTCCTCCAACCGCTCGACTCTTTTTGTTCTGGTCGGCCTCTTTTTGGCTCCTCTGGTCTATCTGTTTGGTGTTGTCTCCACACGTGAACTCTATCTGACAGGTTACTACTGGACCCGGTGGGCTGATCCCGCCTCTCTTCTCTTTACAGCAGCAAGTTGCTTTGGCTTCGTGTGGTTGGGGTGGTGGGCTGTTCTGCGGTTGCGCTCCTCACTGCCAAAACAGGCGAGCCTTGTTGTTTCAGGGCTCTCTCTCATACTGATCGGGGCTTTTGTTCAGCCCTGGTCTCACTCCTTTCAAGAGAGACGTCATCGATTGGCCGCTGATTCGCGAGCCATCTTTCTGGTCAATACGCAGACAGCTTTATGGCTGAAAAAACACACATCACCGAAGGATGTGATTGGCGTCAATGATGCAGGTGTCCTTCGCTTTTTAAGTGGACGAAAAGTTATTGATTTGATTGGACTTAATGATAAACGAATCGCCTTTGATCAGGGGGCTCAAGCGGACATGATTCGAAAAATGGACTGGCTTGCGATCTTTCCGCATGTGTTCACCCGATGGAGCTCAAAGCAGGCCCTTCAAGAATTCAAAGCTGTCTTTGCTGTGGGGATTCCGTTTCGAGAATATACACCCTGTCCTTGTCCTGGTCAGGAGAGAATCATTCTGTTCCGAAGGAAACAACAACACACCAAACACTGAGCGTTTTCAACTCCAAATTCTTCATCCAAGGCTTGGGGGCGTGAGCCTTCCGTGTGGAAAAGTAGGAATTCCCTTGAATTTCAAGGCCAACTGGTTTATAGAGAGAGCCCATAAAGTCCAACGCCTTTGGGCTTGGGATAGAAGGGCTTCTTGACGGCTTTCGCTGAGAACGAAAGGGCTTCTTGACGGCTTTCGCTGAGAACGAAAGGGCTTCTTGA
>JALTMC010000297.1 GCA_027005175.1 Myxococcales bacterium | reverse complement strand
CCTTGAACGGAGCCCGAGCCTTGAACGGAGCCCGAGCCTTGAACGGAGCCCGAGCCTTGAACGGAGCCCGAGCCTTGAACTTTCGACTTTGGACGAGTCTCTATGCCTACCTACGAATATTTTTGCCCTGACAATGGTCAGTGCATTGAAGTCAGACATCGAATAAGTGAAAAACTATGGACATGGGGAGAGCTTTGCGAGCGAGCCGAAGTCTCTCCCGGGAATACACCGTTGGATGCCTCTGTGCAGCGTAAGATCTTTGGCGGCACTCTGATCATTAAAGAGTCTGGCAATGGTTTGGTATATCCAAAAAAGGGCGATCCTTTGTTGGAGAAAGCCAATCATTACTGTGGGGAGAATGAGTGCAAACACGGATGATGTACAAACACTGTTAGCTGTGTGTCTTGCACGGGTGATGTACAAGCACTGTTGGCTGTGTGTCTTGCACGGATGATGTACAAACACTGTTAGCTGTGTGTCTTGCACGGATGATGTACGGGGGACGAGTATGTACTCATGATGGAGCACGGTCTGCAAGTTCGCTGTGTGTCTTGCACGGATGATGTACGGGGGACGAGTATGTACTCATGATGGAGCACGGTCTGCAAGTTCGCTGTGTCTCTTGCTATTTTCGCTGCGTGGGGCGAGTGGTTGGTGCTTTGGTTGCAGGGCTCTTGGCTTTATCGACTTTGGTTACAGGGCTCTTGGCTTTATCGACTTTGGTTACAGGGCTCTTGGCTTTATCGACTTTGGTTGCAGGGCTCTTGGCTTTATCGACTTTGGTTGCAGGGCTTTTGGCTTTGGAGTTGGTGAGTACGATGGGTTTGTAGGAAAGCTTTTTGTCGATGGCGGAGATGTATTGTTGGCATCGTTTGTTAAAGAGATCGATACTTTTCTGTGGAACGAGAGGGATGCGGATCGTGGCGTCATAAGGTGGAAGGCCTCTTCGTTTGCGACGCAAGGATTTGCGAAGGGCCTTCATCTTTTTTGCCGGGTCAAGCATATGATGCCAGGAGCGGGGATGTTTGTAGGCTTTGGGGAAGAAGAAGAGAGAGGGGCCTTTGATTCCTTGGATTTGGTAGACCATTCCTCGTGGGCGTTTTGTTCTTGGGTGAATGTAGTCTGCGAGATCAAACCAAGTGCCATACACACAGACCAGTTTGTTGTCTCGGCTGGCCATGGCAGAGTTTATGATTCCGCGCAGTTCGAAGATCATCGTGTCCTTGGCTTTGGGTGTGGGCAGTTGGGTGACAGTAAAGAGAGGCATCCAGCCATCGAACTTTACCGCCTTAACGCCGCGCCAGACACGCTTGGCTCTGTACGCAAACTCGGGTCTGACTTTGCCCGTTTTGGCTGACAAGGCATGATAGGAACCACCGACAGCGACGCTGGAGTACCCCTGTTTAAGGTAGCGTTTGAGCTTGAACAGAACGCCGGGTGGGGTGTGTTCTGCGCGATAGGTGATGACGACGCCGCTGGGGGCTGTCCAGTGAAGGGCAAGGTGCTTGCCTGTCAATACGACACGTACAAGCTTGACAGTGCCGCGATTAAAACGCCGATTGGTTTGAGTTTTGAGCTTGCTTTTTGCGAGAATGGGTTGGGGTTTTACGAGCAAAAACAACAAGAAAAACAGCAGGGCACTTCGCATCAGGTGGCTCCTTTGGAGTCGATTCAAACAGCGTTAATCGCGAAGAAAGAATGGAGTGTGCTCTCAATTTGCCAAAAGGTAAACATGCTGTCAAGCCAAACAGGTACAGGTTGAGTGACGATTAAAAAAAAGTCGGGTAAATCATCTTGCATCAAACGGTATTCTTCGACATAATGACAAACATTCTACGGAAGACACAAGTGAATCTTAATTTTTCAGGCCATTGCTGTAAAAGCACCCTCAGTCAAAGTTGTTTTCATGCCGAGTTGTGACAACTGTTTTAGTGGGAGAAGGTAAAATGACGAAGGGCAGAAGTAGTAGTTCTACATTGATTGAAAAGCTCAATCAGCCGATCTCTTGGAAGGCATTTCTGGACGTTATGACCCACGAACTTAAGGTGGGGGGAAAGTCGGGTGTTCGTGACTTTGCCGACTTGGATATAGAGGTGGAGCGTTTGCTGGAGCAAGCGGAGCTTTCAGCGCAGCGACGGGGTGTTACGGTAGAGCAGGTTCTGGCTGAGATGGGGCTGGTGTCTGGGAGCGCTATCGATGATGAGGGGAACCTCGATCGAGAACAACTGCTGCATGATCTGGGTTGGGAAGATGTAGATGCTTCCATTCATCAGCAGGATTCACGCGCCAAGGGGCAAAAGAGAAGGCCTGCGCGTCGTGGTATGCTGGATGAAGCCAGTACGTTGCGTGAGATCCAGACACTTTTGCCGCAGCTTACCATGGACGACATCTCTGTTTTTCTCGAACGTTTGTCCCTACACAATGGCAAATTTGTAGACAAGCTTCTGTTTTGTGATGTGATGGATGAATTGCAACTTCAGGAAGTTCGCGATGCTGCTGAAACCCACGAAGATGCGCCTCTATGGCGGTTAATCTTGATCGCGGGGGGGGATCTTGAGGCTCTGGTACGAGTGATGGAGACAGAGCCCTGGTTTCCTCTGCTTGAAAAGCATGAAGGTGACTTCGCTGAATACCTTCTGGAGCAGGGACTGATCTCTTATAGACAGTTCAAAGAACACTCCCAACATCGGCTTGTTGACACCTCATCTACCTTGGTTCAGCTTCAGGACTTGCTGGGGGATGATGTTGATATTCACACTTTGGTTGCAGGCTTCTTTGGCTTGCCGGTGATGGCTCCAGAGGAGTTCACGCCCTTTCCTGGTAACATCCCCTCTCCTCTGGTGGGATTTTTTCGTATTTTTGATGTGGTTCCGTTGGAGATGGAGCCCGAACAGTTTGTGCTGGGGGTCTTACGTCCCCCCTCCGAGTTGATCATCGAAGCAACCCGTCAGTTCTCGGCTCCTACCGTTTTCCGCATCGTCTCTCAGGATGATTATAATGAGTTTCGCAATGGAATTCAGGGGCAACTCAATGTGAGTCGGAATCTTGCTGGCAAGCGAATGCAAGCCAAAGAGTTTCTCGACCTGCGCGAGCGGTTGGCGAATATATCCGCTGTGCGACTGGTTGAAGAACTTTTTGCCAAAGCTTTGGATGTTGAGGCCACTGATATTCATATGGAACACCAGGAAGCCGGGTTTCGTATACGTTTTCGTGTGGATAGTATTTTGAAAGATGCCATGTACATCCATCCAGGGCTGGCAGATGAGGTTACCAGCCGTATCAAAATCCTGGCAGACATGGACATTACAGAGCGTCGTCAACCACAGGATGGACACATCAAAGCGACGATCCGTGGACAAGAGATCAATATGCGTGTGGCGGTGGTACCAACCTACCACGGTGAGCGGATTGGAATTCGTCTCGTCAACTCTGGAAAGATACAGCTCTCCTTGGAACAACTCGGTCTTGATGCTCAAGATCTCGCACGCCTGGAGCGTTTGGCCAGTCGTCCCTATGGTATGATCCTGACCACTGGCCCTGTCGGATCTGGTAAAACAACCACTCTATACTCTAGCCTGGCTCGACTCAATGCGGAAGAACTCAACATTATTACAATTGAAGATCCCGTTGAATATGAGCTTGAGGGGATTAACCAAATCGAAGTCAATTACCGTATTGACTTCGGGTTTGTCGAAGGTTTGCGAGCCGTACTTCGACAAGACCCCAATGTTATTTTGTTGGGGGAAATTCGCGACCATGAGACCGCAGCGATCGCGATACGTGCCTCTATGACAGGCTTATTGGTGTTTAGTTCGTTGCATACCAACGACGCTGTGGGTGCTGTTACAACATTTCATAACTTCCAAGTGCCTCCGCTGTTGATCGCGAACTCTCTGTTAGGTGTCGTAGCCCAACGATTGGTGCGACGATTGTGTAGTGAGTGTAAACAGACTTCGTCAGCGACACCCGAAGAGGTCAAGCTCTTTTCAGAGCGAGGGATCTCCTTGAATGAATCCTCTGAACTGTGTCGCCCGGTGGGCTGTGAAGCATGTTACTACTCCGGGTATAAGGGGCGAGTTGGCCTGTTTGAGATCTTGGAAATTACTTCTGAAATGCGAGACTTGATTCTTGAGGGTGCCCCCGAAAGTCAGCTTCGTGATCTTGCGATTGCCAATGGTATGCGATTGCTGAGTCATGATGCTTTACGCAAAGTCAAACAACATATGACTTCCTTGGAAGAGGTCAAACGTGTGGTCTTTTTGTAGAAAAGTGCGTGGTTGTGTTAAATCTACGATCTGAACTTGTGAACACCGAGATACCGATCGCTTTGAGAGGACAAAAGAAGCTATGGCAAACGAGCGTAAAACCGGGAAACGACAGACAGGCGACTCTCTAGAGGTTAACCTTCGCGAAATGGTGAAGCAGAAGCTCCAAGAAGAGCGAGCGACAGAAATACTGGATGTGCAACCGACAGATGATATGGGAGCTACAGACTCCGACGCTTCTGGTGGGCGACGACGTGTGAAAGTTCCAATACAGGTGCAGGCTCAATACTTTCGTGAAATCTCGGTATTGCTTGAGGCGGGATTTCCTGTTTTGCGGGCTCTTCGTATCGCAGGTCGTGGAAAGGCATCCCCCTTATTTTCAGCGACGCTAACCAAAGTCGCCAATCAGGTTGAAAATGGAACCACACTTTGGCGTGCGATGCAAAGTCATCCTCGGGTCTTTCCAAACCTAGCTGTCTCTATTGTACGAGCCGGAGAAGCTTCAGGAACGCTGGATGAAGCTCTTGTCTATCTGTCTGATAACTTGGAATATGAAGCTGATATCCGAGTGAAAGTACGCAGTGCTTTCGACTACCCCATCTTTTTTGCGATGCTCACCCTTGCTGTGGTTGGTGTTCTCATCTTTCTGGTGTTACCGCGATTCGAAGAAGTCTACCAAAGCCTCGCCAATATCAAAAAAATATCTTCGGAAGGCTTTGAGTTCTTGTTGGCGTTCAAAGGTGCCTTTCCTATGATCCTTTTGATCGTGGGTGTGTGTTTTGCCTTTTTGTGGGTGGTCTTTCGCAGTCGTCGAATGATGGCTCTCGAAAAGCTTAAATTGCGCATTCCTATCTTCGGTAAAGTTTTGCTTTATGCTGATCTGACCCGCTTTGCAAAAACACTCTCCATTCAAGTCAAAAGTAGTGTTCCCATTCTGGAAGCCCTTCGACTCAGCCGGTTGGTTATCGACAATCGTGAACTGCAGAAGATGGTACACGAAGTTCGAGTCAGTGCGGAGCAGGGAGGTCAACTGGCAGAGCCGTTTAAGCGATACGCCATTGTCCCCGATACCGTTGTTGATATGGTGGAAATCGGTGAGGAGTCAGGATCTTTAGACTCCTCCTTGGACTACTTAGCTAAGATGCTACAAAACAAGATGGAAACGACCATCAGTCGCTTAACTGCCCTGCTTCAACCCGTTCTTCTGCTTGTTATGGGTGGTGTTGTTGTTGGTATCTTTGTTACGATGCTTACCCCATACTTGCAAGTTCTAGATGCCATTCAATCGAGTGGTCTTCAACCCATGGGTTCCAACCCTCCTGCTCCCAAAGCTCGGAAGGTCAATCGACGACGTAAACCCCCTACCCGTATCCGAACCAAGGTCAAGGTCGATCGTCGCGTTTTACCCATGAATGTCAATCAAGGCAAAAGTCCAACGAAGG
>JALTMC010000296.1 GCA_027005175.1 Myxococcales bacterium | reverse complement strand
AAGAGACACGTGTACACCCACCGACCTTCAGTATGCAGACTTGCTTCTCGTTATCACATCAACCTTCGGTGAAGGGGAGCTTCCCAACAACGCACGATACTTTGCAGAGTGGCTACAACACCGCTCCTCTGACTTCCTAAAGGACCTACCCTTCGGTGTGTTTGGCATTGGCAGTAGTATCTATGCCAACTTCTGTGCTGCTGGAATTTACTTAAATAAGATGTTGGAAGAGAAAGGTGGCACACGCCTGTTGCCCTTGCACAAGGGGGATGAACTCAATGGACAAGCTCGTCGCCTGCATACTTGGTTGGAGCGGATCGCTCGCGTCTTTGGACTCGACAACGAACTCGATCAAATTGACGAAACTCCCTTGCGTGTGGTTTTTCTGGATCGTCCTCCAACGACGCAACCACCTCGCATGGGGGATGATACAAGCGTTCGATTGCTGGCCAACCAGGAGCTACTTCAGAAAGAAGCCGACAGCACACGGTCCACGCGTTTTTTCGCCTTTGATGCCACAGCTCCCAAGCTATCGTACGCTCCAGGTGATCACGTCGGTGTCTTTCCAGTCAATCCATCGGATGTAGCACTTCGCATCTGTGAACGAGTCAACATTGCCCCTCATGCATGGTTTTCTGTGGAAGGAAGCAAGGTGCCTTTTGCTTTGCCTAGTACTGCTTACAAAGTCCTTCGTGAAGAACTGGATCTTTCACTTCATGGAACCTGTGAAGAGCTACTCCAGACCTTGAGACAAACCGCAACATGTCCGCCCGAACAGCAGCATTTGGATGATTTACTGTATCGGGTGGAGCAAGCTACAGAGTCCAACGAGTCCTTTCATCTTGCCCATGAATATACGGACCTCGCTGAACTTCTCGATGCTTTCCCATCTGCCTCATTAACGTTTGCCCAAGTTCTGTCATTGATGCCACGACAGAAAGCACGTTTTTACTCCATTGCTTCCAGTCCCCTTAAGCATCCACAACGTATTCATATTACCGTCAGCATAGCCCACGTTTCGATGAAGGGTGATAGGACACGTCCAGGACTGTGTTCCAACTATCTGGCCCGACTTTCCGTGGGGCAACAGCTGCGAATCTTCCAAAGTAACAGTTCATTCCACCTGCCCGACGATCACACAAAGCCTCTGCTCTTGGTTGGCGCAGGAACAGGTATATCTCCTTTGATTGGGTTTCTTGAACACAGACAAAGCATCTGGGAAAACAGTCGAGTCTCTACACTCGAAGAAGCAGGCTTGGGTCCGGTGTGGCTCTTCTTTGGATGTCGCAACTACAACGATTTTCTCTACCAAAGCAAACTCAAAGCATGGCAACAAAGTGGCATCATCGAATGTCTGAATGTTGCCTATTCACGTCTACCCAATCAACCCAAGACTTATGTCCAAGACTTGATGCAACAGCAGGCACCTAAAGTTTGGGAGTTCTTTTCCAATCCAGATTGTCACTACTATGTTTGCGGTGACTCAACTATGGCAGACGATGTATTACAAACTCTCCAAAACATCGCAAAGTCCGAGGGAAAGATGGAAGACAAAGCCATCGAACAATTCTTCCAAGCCATGAGCGATGAACACCGCTGGAGCACTGATGTGTGGAGTGCATCACAACGGAGATAGTGGAAACCTTCCTGGTGGGTGTTGCGGAGCTATAACTTACCGGACCTGACACCCTCTGAACTGGCCATTCTGCGAGGCATGGACCGCTCGACCATTGGCTGACAGGCCGCTCGCCGACCATCAGACTTGATTTGTGTTCACCATTGAGACAAGCCTGAGCCTCAACATCCAACAACAACTTCCCCTTTCTTTGGGACTGTCGCAAATTCGCAACGACTCCAGAGAGTCTCACCATCCTACCCATCCACGAATACTGCGAAAATCACTTTATTGCCCTGAAGGGCACTGGAACATCAGCCCGACGGAAAGCTCGCCTACAGAAGCCCTGTATTTGATCAGGAAAAACAGATGCTTACTGATCTATTCCGATTCGGTCTATTCCGACTCGGTCTATTCCGAAGTTTTACAGGCTGTTGATTCTTTTTACCAGCACAAGTTCTTGCGATGATGACACAGGTCTCCCTTATTCTTTGATCGCGTTTCTTTGATCGTTGCTTCGCAGGCTATCGATCTTGGAATGCAGCCAAACAGATCATGTTTCTGTTTCAACATAAGAGAGGAGAACTATGTGTCTATCATATCCAGGTCTACGAAATATCGAATCCATCCATCTGTAGGGGGAGAACGTCAATTTTTGAGTGTGACGTATTCGTAGAGGTTTCGCTTTCTTATGACCAACATTCCAACGTTTTGCTTTACTTCCTTGCTCCATCCCACTACAAATCAAGTCTGCGCCGACCATCCCGACCATTGACTGACAGGCCGCTCGCTTACCTCAATTTCTTATAAAGGGGCTCTCTTTAAGTCCTCGTTAAAAAAGAGAAGATATCGGGTGATTGTGCAACTCTTGACAGGGAAGTCAAGGGCGATAAAATGCACCCGGAATTTTGTTCAGTAGGATTGTTTGTAAGTTGCTGATAAGAGAAGGTGAAATGTTGAAGGTGGACGTTCATGCTTGACCTGTCGAAGTTAAATCCCGAACAGCGGGAAGCGGTGACGCATACCAAAGGACCGCTGTTGATCCTCGCGGGGGCGGGGAGCGGAAAGACTCGTGTGATTGTACATCGTGTGACCTACTTGTTGGAGCGGGGAGTGGATCCCTCCTCGATTCTTGCTGTGAGCTTTACCAATCGAGCTGTTCGAGAGATGCAAGAGCGTGTGCTGGAAATGGTTTCCAGCAAAAAACAGGTCGGTGGTTTAACCCTCTCAACCTTCCACTCTTTGGGTGTTCAGATCCTTCGTCGGGAGATCGCAAGGCTGGATTACCCGAGGAAGTTTGCCATTTATGATGCAGGTGATCAGCTGGCGTTGGTTAAGCGTGCCATGAAGGATCTCCGGATCGCAGACAACGACTTTGATCCAAAGCTTATGTTGGAAGAGATCTCAAAGGCCAAGAATCGCTTGGAGAGTCCCCGTCAGCAGGCCGACCCTCTGCTTCGAAAGGTGTACGACGGGTATATGCGTTCGATGCGTAGCTGTGGTGCTGTTGACTTTGATGATCTGATCTATCTACCTGTTTGCTTGCTACGTGATGATCCAGAGGTCTTGGCACACTGGTCTGGGCGTTATAAGTACATCATGATCGATGAATATCAGGATACGAACCGGTCACAACTGAATATGGTGAACAGCCTCGCTTCCGTCCATGGCAATCTCTGTGTTGTGGGTGATGACGACCAATCGATTTATGGGTGGCGTGGTAGTGATGTCGAGAATATACGTCGGTTTCCCGATGAATATCCTGGTGCTCGCACCATCATGTTAACACAGAATTATCGTTGTAGTGCCAACATCCTTGAGGCTGCGAACAAGGTCATCGCAGAAAGCGAAAATCGATTTCCCAAAAAACTGTGGACGGAAAGTGATGGTGGTCAAAAGATCGGTCTTACTGTCTTGGAGAATGAAGAAGAAGAAGCACTTTCTGTCATCAACAAGTTGATGCAACTTAAGTTTGAGCAACAGCTCAAGTGGTCTGATATTGCGATTATGTACAGGACGAATGCTCAATCTCGACTGATGGAAGAGACGCTTCGTACGGAGCGTGTGCCCTATCGATTGGTGGGTGGACAGAAGTTCTTTGAACGACGTGAGGTTCGTGACGCGGTTGCCTATCTTCGTGTGCTCCATCGTCCCGAAGATGAGTTGGCTTTGCGACGTATCATTAATTACCCGGCTCGTGGCATTGGCAACACAACCATTGAGCGTCTGCATGAGTATACCAAGACCCATGGCACTTCGTTTTATGGTGCCTGTCTGCAATACGAACAGAACAGCCTGCTCAGCACTGGGCAGAAGAAGGCTGTGGGAGCTTTTGTTTCACTCATTGAAGAGTTTCGTCCACGTCTTTCTGACCCGACGAAGTTCTCTGAGGTCTTTGCCTCTCTGATCGAGGAACTGCGTTTCACAACTCATCTGTACAAAGAATACGAGAATTTATCCGAGGCCAAGCGTCGCGTGGAAAACATCGGCTCTCTACTCAACGGTATGGTACAGTACGAAGAACGATTTAAGGAGAAGGGCTCCTTGGAGGATTATCTTGAGCGTATATGTTTGGAACCCACCGACGAAAAGGAAGAGGAAGACGATGATAAAGTGACTCTGATCACCTTACACGGTGCGAAGGGCTTGGAGTTTCCTGTTGTCTTTCTCGTGGGGATGGAAGAGGGATTTATGCCATATTATCGGATGAATGGGTGGGATGTCGATGTGGAAGAAGAACGTCGGCTTTGCTATGTTGGTATTACCCGAGCCAAACGGTGGCTCTACTTCTCCTACGCCTTAAAGCGACGTCGATTTGGAAAGTTGGAGGAACGTTCTCCTTCTCGTTTTCTCGACAATATCCCCAGCGATTTGTTTCGAGTGATCGGCGCACATGCCTCTGTCACAGAATCTACGGAAGAGGAAAAAGAGAAAAAGATTTCCAGTTTCTTCTCTGGAATCAGTTCTTTACTTGATGGGTGAGATGGTCTCTTTGGGTGGATGTCCTGTGGTCTATTGACGCTGCCCTGTCTCTTCTTTATGATAGCGCGCTCTGGCATACCTTTGGCATAGAAACCAATCGATTCGTTCGCTGGTCGATGATCTTGGACAAGACTTACTCCAAGTTGTTGGCTTGTTTATGTACATTCTACCTGTAAAACAGGAGTTCACAATGAAGAAGTTCGTACAAGTGCTAAGCAGTGCTTTCCTTGCAACCATAGCTTTGAGCTTTGTGGGGATTGCTCCCGCAAGTGCAGCTACAGACCCTGTTATCGGATACTGGAAAACGATCGATGACAAAGACAAAAAACCCAAGTCCATTGTTAAGATATGGGAAAAAGGTGGAGTTTACTACGGTAAGATCGTCAAGCTTTTTCGCAAAAAGAACCCCTGCCCCAAGTGTGACAAGTGTAAGGGCAAGCGAAAGAATACCCCCACTTGTGGTATCACCATGATTTGGGGACTGAAAAAAACGGTCTCTTCCAAATACACAGAGTACAAAGGTGGTGAGATCCTCGATCCCAAAAATGGTAAGATCTATCGTGCTTCCCTTTGGGTCACCAAAGGCAAGCCCAACATCTTGAAAGTTCGCGGCCATTTCTTTATCTTTCATCGCACCCAAACGTGGCACAAGGCCAAGGCTCCCACCAAAGGCTCTTGCGTACAAAAGTGTGGACCCAAAGGCTTGAAAAAAGCGGCTGCAAAACCCGCGAAACGAGCCAAAGCTGCTGCAAAACCCGCCGCTCGCCGCTAATCAAAACCTACCGCTTGCCACTCATCAAAATCTACCGCTTGCCACTCATCAAAATCTACCGCTTGCCACTCATCGCTCTCTGCGAGTCAAAACCTGCCGCTCATCGCACATCAATCATTCAAATAACCTTTGGAACCTAGCATCCAGTTTTTGTGCGGAAGGCCGGTTTTGAACATGTTTGCTACTTCATGGCGGGATTGTTGGCCTCCACAAACAAAGCACTGCAAGTCATTCATCAACAACAGGAACAGCTCCAAGGTGAATCTTGCTCTCGTTCTTGGGCTTGGCAGAACTGGCGGGCTAGCTGGAGAGAAGGAATGTCAAAAGCAGGCTATTTTTGCAATCCTTGGAAGGTCTATTT
>JALTMC010000295.1 GCA_027005175.1 Myxococcales bacterium | reverse complement strand
AGCCACAGCACTTGCCCCACTAGAGCCAAGACCGCTGCCCAAAGGTAAGCCCTTGTGAATCGTAAAATGGATGTCGATGTCGTCACGTCCTATTTTGAGCAACGCCTCTCGACCCGCAATACCTGCCGTATTCTTCTCCGTTTCCAAAGGAAGTTTGCCATGGTCGTTTGTTATCTTGTCAATAACGATCTGACCATGACCGGCTATCTTTCGGGCCTCGATACGGTCTCCCAATCCTTCGACTGCGGCACCCATTAAATCGTAGCCAGGTCCCCAGTTGGCCACTGTGGCAGGACCCCATACTTCTACTTGTTCAGGCATTTGATTCTCCAGCGAGGAATAACTGTATGCTACGGTTAGCGGCGTGGACTGGGGCGAGGTGCAGGAGCTTTGCGAGGTACAGGAGCTTTGCGAGGTACAGGAGCTTTGCGAGGTGCAGGAACTTTGCGAGGTGCAGGAGCTTTACGAGGTGCAGGAGCTTTACGAGGTGCAGGAGCTTTTGATGGATGATTGAGACCTGGAAGCAATCTGTCTAAAATTTTACCAGCGTTCCTGCCACCCAACAAAGCATTGCGAATGATCCCTTTGCTGTCGAGTAGGAACAAGGTGGGAACAGTCATGATCTTGTAGGCGTTGAACACCTTCCCTTTGGGATCATTGTAAACTTTAAATGTCAGCTTGTGTTCTTTCAAATAGGCCTTTAGCTTGGCTTTGTATACTTCTTTGTGAATCACAGCCATGGTTAACATACGCATGCGTTTTTTGTTGACTTGTGCGTATTTCTCTAAGATGGGCATCGTTTTTTGGCAATGAGGACATGTCACAGACCAAAACGCAAGCAAGACAGGTCGTTTGTCTTGCTTGACAAATTTTTGCAGGTCCAGTTTGTCAGGGCTTAACACGTTCACTGCCTTGAATGTTTGGGCCTTTTGGCCCACCAGGTTGTATGGGTTTGGTGAGTAACCTGGAGCCACAGTGAAAGGAGTTTCTTCGCCGCGAGATACGCGAGAGATTAAGCCAAGAAGGGTTGTGCTGGCGTTGATCTTCTCTGTCAGGGAGCCTGCTCTGGCGAGGGTAAAACGTCCGGACTTGGTGACCATAGCATAAGCAGGAACGCGCCGCGTTAACATGACATAGGCAATCAAGCCTTTTTCATCGAGCAAGACGGGGAGTTGGATTTTCAACTCTTTGATCTTGTCGTAAGCTTTTTTGATGTCATCGGCAGTGGTTCCTTTGGTGACGGCAAAGAACTGCATCTTTTTACCAAAGATCGTGGAGGCTGTTGCATAGGCCTTCAGCTCTGTGATCGTTGGTTTTGCGTTGGGCAAAAAGTAAAATAAGACAAAGGGTTTTTGGCCCACAATGGTTTTAAAGGAGAAAGTCTTCTTTTGGAACTTGGTTCCAGGTTTGTATTGAAAGTACGGGACTTTGATGGGTGGAAACTTAAAACCACGCTTTTTCTTTGTGGTGGTGGCGGCCTTGGGGTTGGCGGCCCAAGTCTGTCCAAGCAAACCAAAACTCAGCAACCAGGTGAGCAGAAACAATCCAACATATCGGTACATATCTCGTCCTATATCATAAATTCGGAGGGGCTTTCCGTCTGAGATAACGTTTGTGAGAGCGAAGCTATTCCATCGTTCTTTTTGGAGCTTTTTATGTGGGGAGAGTCTGTGAGGTTTCAGGTCATCAGCAGGAGAACGAGGGCAGCACCCCAGCCCGATGCAAGGGGGATGCTGAGATTGTCATCAATGCGTTTGCTGAACAGCTCTGCGACGGCTCCCGTAAAGGATGCGACACTACTCACTACCACCATCTTTGTAAAGGAGAGTTGGGGGTAGAAGAAGGCTACGATTGCGATGGAGATCATGACACCTGTGAGAAAAAAGGTGAGAGAACCTTCTAGGGTGCGGCCGGAATAGATTGGAATACGACCCCATCGACGGCCTACAAAGGCGGCAGCCGGATCACATAGACCGAGGATCATCACAGCGATGGATGCTTCTAGGGGTGATACCGTGACTGCCAAAAGAAACAAGGCCAAAATGTACCATGTGCCAGAGTTGACTCGGTGGTGCTCATGGGGATGAGCGATCCGACCGAAATGTTTCATTAAAAACTTGTTTAAGGCGGGAACACGTGGGCGGAAGAACTCCAAACTCCAGGCCATGACCAGTAGGGTTGTCATAATCCAGGCCAAGCCTTGCATGGTAAATGTATATTGCAACATAAATAAGGCGAGGAAGCCATTGGCCATATGGAAGATACTGCGAGCATAGTTGGTCGGTCGTAAGTGTGGGACGTGGATATCTTGGAGTGCTAGGCTAGAAGCAAAGCTCCCATAACTGTGAGCCATCTGCTTGCGCATCTGTTTCCAGTATTTTTTTAGATCGGCTGCCCTCTGACCGACTTGGCTGCGAAGATCATCCACTTGCTGCGACAGACTTTGCAACGATTCATGCATCTTTTGCATGGCTTCGTTGGTATCTGGAATGTCGATGTGTTGAAGGGTCTCGCTGACCTTCAGAGAGATCTCGTCGAGTCGCTCTTTCAAACTGTCCATCTGAAAACGCCAGTGTGTTGAATCCAGCAGACGGATCAACTCTCTCAACTCATGAGCGATTTGCTGGTGGGCTTGATACAATGTTGCTTCCATGGTTTGGCTCTCTCTTGAGGTTGTTGATGGCTGTGAAACGAGAACCCTTGTGGGCTGTGTCGAATGTAGCAGGGGAACTACGTCGTGCTATTTAAGGCTGTGGACCATTTAGCGCTGACGAAAAAAACCATACAGGCTCAATATGTGTTGTGTTTCAACTTGGTTCAAGTCTGATGACTCTCGCACCCTTGGGGGTTACAAGGTCAACCACCATAGAGAATTTTTTACAAAAGTCAATGAAATCCGTACATACCATACCCGATTCCGTCAAAAATTGCTAGAAGCTATCGTCTTTTGCTTTTACGGACGCTGTGTTGGTGTGAGCCACTGTTGTCGAATGCGATGGCCGATAGCATCGACCAGTACAACGGAGAGAAACAAGAGGAGTAAGAGAGTGGCGAGGTCGTTGAAGTGAAACAGGCTGATGGCTGTATGAATCGCATCTCCGATACCGCCAGCTCCGACAAATCCGATAACAGCAGTGGCCCGGATGTTGACTTCAAATCGAAACAAGCTGTAGGCCAGCAATCGAGGCATTGTTTGTGGCAAGATACCGTAGAGCCAACGTCCCCATGTTGATGTGCCGCTGGTTTCTAAAGCTTGGAGGGGTAGAGTCTCTGCCTCTTCGTAGGTGTCACCAAACAAGCGGCCGATGATTCCGAGAGTATGACAGGCAATGGCGAGTGCTCCTGCCAGAGGTCCCGGGCCAACCCAGACGATAAAGATGAGCGCCCAAACGAGATCGGGCAACGAGCGCGTGAGTTGGAAGAAGAGGCGAGAAAGTCCGAGGAGTGGCAAGGTCAGCCATCGGGTGGGTCCGATAGGGCGAGGGGGATCCTGGAGTACTCCTTGTAGCCACAAGACAGAGGTTGCCAGGGGGGAGAGGAAAAAGGCCAGAGCGGCAGCAGACAGCGTCGCGATCCAGGCCATTCCCAAAGTTTGACCCATCAAAAGTAGAGAGTTCCATACAAAGGTGCTGCTCAGGTTGGGGTGTGTAAAGCCTTGAAGGAACAGTCCCATTTGCGTCAGGGTGGAGGACTGAAGCCAGTCCTGCCAGGGGATGTCGAGCATCCATACGGCACCTATCGAAGCTCCTGCCAGGAGGCTGATACTCCAAAATGTGCGATGGTTACGAAGCTTTGCGCTTAGCTGCTCAAACAGAACAATGACAAGCAAGACTGCGAGTAAGGCGGTGGAGAGTTTGTTGTATTGGTAGTATCGGATGCTCAAGGCGATTTCTGAACCGATCCCTCCTGCTCCAACCAAACCGAGAATGGTAGCGCTACGGACAGCACACTCAAAGCGAAACAGAGCATAGCCCACCCACTGGCTCCGAACTTGTGGGAAGATACCATACCAAAGGACACCCCAAGAACCGATTCCAGCCGCCCGAAGCTTTCGTATCGGTTCGGGATCACAGGCTTCGATAAGTTCAGCGTAGAGTTTGCCAACAATGCCGCCAAAGCTCAATGTGATCGCGAACACTGCGGGGCCAGGACCTAAACCTAAGACACGTACAAACAATAACGCCCAGACCAGCTCTGGAATGGAGCGCAGCACCGAGAGTGTTGTGCGTGCTGAATGCTGTACCACAAAGGATAGGGTTGTCCAGAGTGTCGAATCTTCTGGTGGCTCTATCAGAGTGGGCCAGCGAGCAGCGAGAAGCGAGAGGGGGAGAGCGAGCAGCAAGGCTCCCATCATCCCCAGCGCTCCGATGGCGATGCTCTCTCCCATCAGGTGTGCGACACGAGAAAGAAAGCTGGAACCCAACTCTGGATGCAATAGGCTAGAGAATAGGGTCCAGGCATTATGCCAGCCTTGCTGGCTCCACAAAGCGCCCGGTGAGAGGTGAATGAACTTGGCTGTAAGGAAGACAGAGAACACAACAACCAGGGATATCCCAAGTCTGTATCGTGCTCTTCTAGGGCCTTGTGTCATCGCAACTCTCTGAAGCGAATCTCTGGAGGCTCGATGTCATATCGTGCTCTTCTAGGGCTTCGTGTCATCGCAATCGCTCATGAGAGTTTTGATAGAGGGCTTGCATATCTTCCTGTGAGACGGTGTTTGCAGGTGCGTCAATGACGATCTTACCTTGTTGGATACCAATAATTCGATCCACCTGGGATTGAATTAAGCTGATCCAGTGTGTGCACCAGACCAGTGTCGCTCGGTTCTTTTTTGCATGAGAAAACAGAAGCTCTGCGACACTCTGTGATGTGCTTGGATCGAGTGATGCTGTCGGCTCATCTGCCAACAACACCGAAGGCTTTCCGATTAAGGCTCGCAACACCGCGACACGTTGTTGTTGTCCACCACTTAAGATACTCGCTCGCTCCCATTGTCGGGTCTCTAACCCCACTTGCTTAAGCAACTCTTGAACCGCTTGGGATTCTGTCGGCCACAAGGTTGACCAGGCAATCCGCCACCAGGGCCAGTGGGGTAACAAACCTGCGATGACATTGTTGTGGACCGATAGCTGAGGTAGGACTAGATTTCCCTGCTCTATCCGGCCACAACGGGAGCGGTGCTGACGAAGCTCGCCTCGCGATAGTGTGTGTACATCTTTGCCATCGATCTGTATCTGTCCTGTGGTTGTTCGCAGACTGCCACCCAACAGATTGAGTAAGGTCGATTTCCCCCCACCACTTGGGCCTACAACGGCTACACACTCACCGGGCTTCAAAGAGAGTGAGATCGTTTCTAAAGCGATCACCTCTCCCCAATGTCGGCTGACATCATGCAACACAAAATGAGGAGCTTGTTGATTGGAGTTCACTGGTTTCCTGCGAGGTTCTTTTCGGTTGTTACTACACTCTGACACACTATTCGATAGCTTTTCGAATGATAAGCTTGGAACGCTGAACTTCGCCTGTGGCAGAGTTTACAGTGCCAAGGAGCTTGTAGGTAGAGAGCTTGCTATCACAGTCGAGATCCGCGTGAGCGCGGATTGTGAACGTTGCTTTTGTTCCGACCCCCTCTGACTTATAGCAGTACTGGAAATAATGCTTTCTGGTGATAGAAAACTTGAGCTGCTTCCAGGGAGTTTTGTCCCACAACTTAAGGTTGCTTGGGTACATGGT
>JALTMC010000294.1 GCA_027005175.1 Myxococcales bacterium | reverse complement strand
CCAGCAAAGACATGGCGAGATGCCGTTGTTTCCGCCAGAATAAGACAAAACCCAGAAGCAAGTAGTACACGACCCACTCGTGAAGTTGAAGTGGGAAAAAGGAGAGTTGCGCTCCAGGCCAGTGGGCACACCATTTGACCCAGAGCAGGAGCAACTCAGCACAGTAACCCGAAAGCCACAGCACAGGTCCTGCCAAAAAGGGAGAGACAAACCACAGTGCCACAGCCAACAAACCTCCACCAACAACGAGATAGCCGCCCAAAGGAACAGCGAGCAAATTCACCACAGGACCCCAAAGCGGTAGTTGAGGAAAAAATTGTAAGGTCAAGGGGAGTGTTGCCAGAGTGGCGATCGCGGAGGCCCCCATGGACAACATCAGCCAGCGACCGACACGTTGGAGCATAGGCTGACGGGTGTGAGAGGTGTCTTGGCCTGACCCCATCCAAAGACGATGCCCCCAGATCAAAGCAATCACGGCTCCAAAGGAGAGCTGAAAAGAAAGCGTAAACAGAGCCATGGGTTGCCACAACAAGATCAAAAAAGCAGTGACAACCAGGGTGGTAAGAGAGTCGCGTGAGCGTCGAAGAAGCCCACCCAAAAAGAACAAGAAGAGCATAACCAAAGCCCGCTGGGTCGACAGAGCAGCGCCACTTAACCAGACATAAGCAGCAGCTCCAGGCAGGGTGAGGCAAGAGGCAAACGTATGATGCAATCCACGCACCAACAAAAACGAAGAGAGAGCCAAGAGCCAACGCAAGCCCAGCCACAACAGAGAACAGACGATCGCAAGATGGAGCCCAGAGATCGCCAACATATGAGCGGTGCCTGTTCGGGCAAAATGCTGTCGCATGGTGTTGGTGATGCCGCTCTTATTACCCAGCAGCAAGGCACACAAAAGACCAGCAGCATCGGTAGAATCGAGAGATGTTCTGATCCAGGCAATGATGCGAGCGCGAAGTTTGTCTCCTTGTCGTAGCCAATAGCCTTGTACAGATTGTCCCAAACGAATGACATGTTGTGCACGAACCGAAGCGTGCCAACGAATACCTCGCTGACTCCAATAACGATAGGAATCAAAGCCTCCAGGGTTGGCATACATCCTTGGACGACGTAAGCGCAGATGAACCCGCAGCCAATCCCCGCGAGAGAGTTGCTGACCACCTCGAAGCTTAAGCCAGATCTGCCCATGGAGCTTGTGCCAGGGTAACCTTCGACTCTTTTGTCCTGACGAAAGCAGAGAGCGAGTACCACGTATCAGACGAAAGACAACATACTGCATCGTGGGTTGTGATCGGCGTTGGACTCTGTGTACAGGACCCAAAACCCACCCCTCGACCCATATCTTTCTGTGGGTCCAAGAAGCAAGAGATGCTCCCATCTTTTGGTGAAGTTGGTACCGCTCCATGGCATACCAAGCTCCCCCAAGAGCAAGCCACACCAACAGTAAACCAATGCTCCACCCAGGCTGATTGTACCAGTAACATGCAACCAAGAGGATGAAACCAAAACCAATCACAGAAAACCAAACAACAAGAGAGATGCAGAAGAAGGCATCCAAAAGTAATCCCACCATCCAAATGGCGAGACACACAACAAGAGGCCTGATCCCCCAACGCACGGAATGGGCTATCATAGAATCATCCTTGTCCTTTACCAAACCCTCCTCACAAGAGGCGGGTACGTTCCAACACAAGGAGCCCTGTAAGCACAGACTATACCGTTGAGAGCACCACGACAACAACAGAGTCAGATCAACAGCATAGGCAGCAAGACATGCCATCGAAGCTGAATTCATCAACGTGGTGTGTCCAGATTCAGGACAAGCATTCCAAAAGAGAGACAACACCACGTGGTGTTGCACTCTATTTTCTGCTATACAGTGGACGAACTCCAAAGGAAGGTTCCACCAAGAACACCGTTTTTGGAAGTACGTAAACCGTGGAAAGGAAGTGGAGAGGGATGACACAAAAGAAAGGACATGTCCAAGATCTGTTTGCGCGTCGGATCTTACTTGTCACAGGCAAAGGTGGCGTGGGAAAAACAACGATCACGGCAGGGTTAGCCCGGCTCGCGGCCGCCTCAGGCAAACGTGTGCTGGCGTTGGATATGGAGCGAGATCTGAACTCTCCCTCTCACTTGCTCAAAGCCCTCGGTGGGCCGAGTAGTTTTGACTCTGACGAACCCTATGAACTCACAGCAACGCTATCTTGTGGGCGCCTCTCTGCCAAAGCGGGACATCAGATCTTTCTCGAAGACAACATCCCCTTTAAGTGGCTGGCCACCGCTGCGATGCGCTCCAAATACCTGCAACGTTTTCTCGGCGCGGTTCCTGGATTTCAGGAAATGGGGATCATGTACCGCATGCTTCCCTTTCTACGCCAGCAAGAGCCCAACGGCGACTTCACTTACGACTTGCTGGTCACAGACCTGCCCGCCACAGGCCACGCGCTGGCACTGACCTCCATGCCGGAGCCGATGCTCCATGTTTTTGATGGTGGCCCCATGGCCAAAGCCATCCGGGAAGCCCAAAGCTACTTCAACAACCCAGAGCAAACAGGCTTCGTGGTTGTGACACTTCCAGAGCCCCTGGTCGTCTCTGAAACCTTTGAGTTGCTCTCTGCCCTAGAGCGCAACAATGCTGAATTGTCGGCGATGTTTGTCAACAATCTGCCCGAAAATCCCTGGTCAGAAGAGGAGCGGGAGGCACTACAAAAGATCGTTGTAGAGGTTCCGCCAAACCTGGGGGGAATCTGGAGCTATCACCATGTAGAGCGAACTCAAAAAGCCCGCAAGATGCTGTCCGAGCACTTGGCCAAGAGAGCCAGTTCCACACCAATGTTCTGCCTGAAAGATCACGAAGGTCTCACCCCAAAACAACGAGTTGCCGCAGTTTTAGAAGAACTCTGGGATTGCACTCCCTGTGATTAAAAGCCTGCTCCCACATAGAAAGCCGCTCTCGATACTCCGTTCTGATGGATGACGCTCACATAGAAAGAAGCAAAGAGCCCATGACCACACCGTTTCCTCAAGAAAGCGAACAGAAACAACTGATAGATTTGCTGCAAGGCAAAGAGATGATCGTCTGTTATGGTGCCGGAGGAGTTGGCAAGACAACAACCTCAGCCGCCCTTGGCATCAAAGCTGCGTTGATGGGTCGTCGCGTCCTTGTCTTGACCATTGATCCGGCACGTCGCCTGTGTGACACCCTTCATATCAGTGACGAGCCGGAGATCCCACACGCGATATCTGCCGAAGAATTTAAAGCAGTGGGTGCAGAGTTGAAAGGGGCTCTTTCCATCTGGATGGTTCAACCTGGACTTGTCTTTGACCGAGCGGTACGAGAGATCGCTTCTTCTCCAGAGAATGCAGACAAACTCCAGGACACTCGCATCTACAAAGCCTTGCGCAGCATGGTCTCAGGCATGCAGGAATACATGGCTGGTGAAAGTCTGTATCAGTTCATCACCAGCCATGACTACGATCTCATTGTCCTGGATACTCCACCCTCCCGCAATGCTGTGGACTTCCTGATGGCCCCCGATCAACTCCTGGGCTTTTTCGACTCCCGTATCATCAAACTCTTTGCCCCATCCACCGGCCGATTCTCTATCTTCGGTCGGGCTCGAAAAATACTCCAAAATGTCTTTCAACAAGTGGCTGGTGGAAGCTTCATCGCTCAGTTGCAAGAGTTTGTATCTCTACTCCTGGACAGCGTCGATGTCTTGCGCGACCACGCCCAAGCCATTCAAGACCTACTCACATCATCACGCACAGGACATATGTTGATCGCCAGCCCTTCCGAAGATGCCATTGATGAGATGATCTACTTCCAAACGGTCCTACAACAACAACAGATCCAACCCAATGGCTCGATCATCAACCGCTCCCTCACACACCAACCGACAACCACTATCGAACAATATACGGAGCAAAACCCTGAACTCTCCCTCCCCATCGACGAAATCACAAAGAGCGCTCTCGAAAAACTGAGCCCCTTTGTCGAACAAGAACACCACTTGGCTGAAAAACACCGACAGACCGTTCGTCGCCTTCGCAAACAATCCCCACCCCAACACTTCATCCTGGCGGCACCACACCTTGGACATGAAATCGAAGACCTCTACGGTCTCGTCCAACTCGCGCAAATCCTCTAAAGCTCACGATCCGAGTAACCGCACCTCCACCACAGTGACTCCCGCCTCGCCCAACTCGCACAGTTCCTCTCCGTCTCACTCCCTCTCTCGAACTTGCCTGCGCTTCCACCGCAGTGACTCGCGCCTCGCCCAACTCGCACAGTTCCTCTCCATCTCACCCCCTCTCTTGAGGCTCAAGAGTGAGCAGAAAAAATGAAACCCGCGTTCCAATCGCACAACCATCCTGCTTTACTCCCTTTCTCCCAAACACAGATGAGACACTTGTTATTCATAGATTTTATAAAAAACTCTCCCATTTACCGCACTGTTGCGTTTTGGCCTCCCCTTGAGAAGGTGAGCATCTTCTGATCACTCGGTAGTCAGTGAAGTTTCGCAACCACCAAATAAAAAAAATAGGCAAGAGACTTGATTCTGAATGAGAATTCACATACAATGTGCCAACCCCGAGTCTAAAATAGATTTGGGCAATGTACCAGCCCTGGTTCAAATATGGATTGGGGTATCTGGTGATGACCGCTGTGATCGTGCACGAAATAGCGGACGACAGCCACAAAGGAGTTGAAAATATGACCCTACCTTACTTTCAGGTAGATACACGAAACGAACACCTCAAGACCTTGGCTCGTCGCCACAGTTCGCTGTGGGATGAGTTCAATGACAAGTTGATTTTATCGTGGATTTACCACGATCACGGTTTGGAAGGTGTCGTGTTACAGCCCCACGAGTTAATGGATGCTTTGAGCGAAAAGAGCGTTCCAGACAACAGCTCCCAAATGCTCTATTTAGACATTCACAACCTACAAAAAGCCATCACCCTCATCGAAGAGTACGTCAAGGGAAAGAAGCTTGACGATCGTGTCAACAAGTCTTTTGTTCAAGCCCTTTACCAACAACTGACTCACCGCGTCCGTGGTGTACCTGATGGCAATGGTCTGCGCCAGGAAGACGGTCGCTATGGTGCGTACTATCACAAATGTTGCCCCCACGAGGAAGTGGAAGCCAAGCTGCGAAAACTCCTCACCATGTACAATCAACTCAGCGAAACCGACCAGCACCCGATGGTTCATGCAGCACAGTTTCATTTTGCCTTTATGAAGGCCATGCCTTTTGGCCGATTCTCCGGCAGAATCGTACGACTACTCACCAATCTACTGTTGATGCGATACGATTACCCACCCGCCATCGTCCACACTGTTGAGCGTGCCCGCTACTACGAAGCTCTCGCACAAGACGATGAAAGACTGTTACTCAACCTGCTCTCCGAATCCATCAACTCCACGGTAGAAGGTGGCCTGCAATTCCTTCAACAAGGGATCGCAGAGCGCCGCCGCAAACGTGAAGCTCGCAAAGCCCGAAAGCTCCAACGCGAGAGCACACAAAGCAACACCAGCACCTCCTCCCGATCCACATCTTCACGCAGCTCCTCCTCGAAAACCAAAGGACGCAAACGTGAAGCCGCGAAGAAAAACACTCCCAAAAAACTCAACTCTCCCACAGCCAAATCTACCAGCCGCAAATCCAACCAATCGCAAAAAACATCCTAGCAGCCTGTCGGAGAAATAAAGTGATACTTAATCAAACAG
>JALTMC010000293.1 GCA_027005175.1 Myxococcales bacterium | reverse complement strand
CTTGGAGAGCGCAAAGATCTTAGTCGGACTCATCCTGCCTCTCCGTTTCTTCGAGTGAACTGAAGCCTATTACGCCAAAACCTAGACTCAAACCACCAAACAATACCGCTACTTTATAAAAGGGGTAAGCCGGAAAGATGAACATGGAGATACCACTGGCTATCGTGATCAAAGCACCCAGCCAAGAGATCTCTTTCATCGGTAAAGCCAAAGGAATCAAGATATACACAGAGCCAGAAAATAGGCCAACCAAACCGACGATCTGGTGACTATGCCCCATCTGCACAAACACAAGGCATAAGACCACAAACATTGGAACTGTTCCTGCGATAATCCTAAGGTAACCGCTGCTCACCATGATCTGCTTGAGCATCTCGTTTGCATCCACATTTTTATGACGCAACGCTCTCTTGTATACAGTAGACTTCGCGAACCCCATTAGCATCATTAAAAGGAAGGTGAGTAGCGCAATAAAACCGGCTTTCGGTATCCCCCATACTTGTTGTACCGAAGAATCTCTCAACCATTGCATCCCCACACCATACACCACAAAAATCGGCCCCAAAACAAAAGCGTAGTGCGACAAAGGTTTTAGCGCATCCCGAATAGGGTGACTCCGACGAAGCCTGTCCACCGTCATACGCACTTGACGCACATCCTCCAGTGCTTTCTCTAACTCTTCTGGAAGGTGAGTGATTTCGGATGTCATCAGAAAAAAACCTCTTATGTTATGAGCGTGGAAACCCCCTTCCGATCGCGGGTCCGGCAGAATCGACAGAACGAAGTCCGGGTGAGGTGGGGGTCATTGACTGCTCTCTCCATAAATGAGTCTGTGATACAGTCATAGTTTGTAGTATAAACCTCGTTTCAAAAATTGCAACTCTTTTTTCATGAGCAAGATCTACCAACGAAGGTCGAGCGTGGGGGGCGTATCTTTCCACAAAGTGACAGTGCGGTTGATGTGGCTCGAACATTGGAGCGTTGGATGCTGTCGCAAGGGGTCAACTTGATCACGGGAGCGAGAGTGCGTGGTCTCGACATCGAAGGGGGTCGGATCTGTGGTTTGCACTATGATCTTTTTCACGAGCATGGGACCCAAGGTAGTGGTGGGGAACGTGGTTCTCATGATTTGCAAGCAAACGCAGTGCTGTTGGCGACGGGTGGCATGTCGTATCGAGCCACCGGCTCTACAGGGGATGGCTACTCTTTGGTGGAAGGGTTGGGTCACACGATCATTACTCCTCGACCGTCGTTAGTTCCTCTGTGTGCCTCCAATGCTCCACCACCCGGCGTGAGGAAGAAAGTTCAGCTTCGCAATATTGAGGCTACTTTGTGGATCGATGGCAAGCTGGCTGCCCGAGAGTTTGGCGATCTGTACTTCATAAAGACAGGATTGTCTGGTCCTGTCATCTTGGAGATCAGTCGGATCGCTGTGGCGGCTTTGGATGAAGGTCGTCACCTGGAGTTGGCTGTGGATCTTAAGCCCGCTCTCGACCATAAAAAATTAGACGCCCGGCTGCTTCGAGACCTTGATGACCGAAAGATCCGAACCTGGGGTGACTTGCTCGCAGGTCTATTGCCCCAAGCTCTCATCCCCGTTGCTTTGGAAACATGCGGAGTTCCTGAAGATACATCAAGGCATACGATTACGGCCAAACAGCGCAAATCCCTGCGCCGGTGGCTCAAAGATTACCGCTTTGTCCTGAATGGATACGGTAGCTTTAAAGAGGCCATTGTCACCGCAGGTGGCGTCGCGACGAAGGAGGTAGACCCAAGAACCATGGAGTCGAAAATGGTGGGGGGCTTACATATTATCGGTGAGTTACTAGACGTGGATGCAGACACCGGGGGCTTCAACGTGATGGGAGCTTTTTCTACAGGTTGGGTCGGCGGAACAGCTGCTGCCGAACAACTACTCCTTGAAGCTTGCGAAGAATAACTGTAGAATAGCGTGTTTGAGTTTTGCTCTGTCCCAATCTTTTTTTGACTCATGACTTGTCATCGGAGTTTTGGCTCATGACTTGTCACCGGAGTTTTGGCTCATGACTTGTCACCGGAGTTTTGGCTCATGACTTGTCACCGGAGTTTTGGCTCATGACTTGTCACCGGAGTTTTGGCTCATGACTTGCAACCGGAGTAAAGTGATTATGGTACGCATCTTTATGTTTGTTCTTTGTGTGTGGTTTTGTTGGCCAATTGTATCTGTAGAGGCGGTTGTGTCTGCTTCTTCCTTTGCATCATTTCACTGGAATATCGACGACTCTGTGCAAAAGTCACGAGGCTCTTTGGTGAGTCTTCAAACAGCACAGCGTCGTGAGAGTCAAATCATCCGTCAACTGGCACAAGTTGAAAATGATCTCTCAGAGATGAGACGAGAGTATTACTCCGGTCGATATTCACGTGTGAGGCCCTCTCTCTTGATGATTCTTGGCGGGAGCGGGCTCCTTATTGGTGGAGGTCTCACCGTTTTGGGCTTGCTTCAAGTCGCTCTTTCTAGCGGACTCTCTTCTCCTTCAGGACTTCTTATTGCCGGTGTTATTGTCGGCGTTGGGGGGCTTGTTTGCTTGATCGTCGGGGGGGTCTGGTTGGCAAAGATCAATCGACGACGTTTGCCACTACTTCGATTGATGAACAACGCCAGGCATAAACGATACAAGCTCCAAAGGTTGCTGCGAAGATCTCCACGCAGCAGACGTCGAATTTCTCAGCCCACCCCCTCTCGTGTTGGACTCCTGACCTTACCCAAAACGCATGTCTCGCATTGGAAAATCTCTTTCTAGGATTGTCAATGTAATAACTTCCGCATGTGGAGAATGCAAAACATGCGATAATGGGGCCTTACCCATCCAAAGGCTGATATTTACAGAACAACGATCCTAAGAACTTGGAACCCTGAACTTGAAAATAAAAATACGCTTTTTTTTGTGGACTCTCTTTGTTCTTGTTGTGATTGCTGTCTTTGTGGCCATGGTGCTGCGTGGTCTGCCCATTGAGACAGATATGACAGTATTGTTGCCCATAACAGAGGTTGATCCTGTCGCAACACAAGCTCGACGTATTTTTTCAAAGCGGGTGGGAGGTCGAACCCTTTTTTTGGTGGGTAGCTCCAAAGAAGCTACTGCACGTCAGGCAGCGCAGCAAGTAACACGAGCTTTGCGTGAAACAGGTCTTTTTTCTCGACTTACATTTAAGTTCGATCCAGGGCCTGCAACGCACCGTTTGTTTTTTCCATTTCGTGAGCAGCTTCTTACGCCAAAGACACGGGCTTTGTTGCACAAAAATGACAATGGCAAAGCATTCCTTCGCGAAACGATGAGGCTCATGTACCACCCTGTTCACGGGGCAATGACGCGGTATCTGAAGCAAGATCCATTGCTCTTGTACGGTCGGCGCTTACGGGCCATGCTGACTTCTCCTGGCAAGATCTCATTGCGTGGTGGATTGCGAATGGTTCGATTGGATGGAATGGAATATGTCCTGCTGACAGGCTCTCTCAACACGAGCCCTTACAACCGAAAAACCCAAAGGCAGCTCCGTCAAAAGCTGCACAGAATTCGGGCTTCACTCAAACAGTCATATCCTGATGTACAATTGCGATTTGCTGGCATGATCCGGTTTGCTCACTATGGAGCAGAGGCTTCGGAGCGGGAGTTCTCGCGGATTGGTATTGGAACCATCCTTGGAATTGTCCTACTTCTTCTTGTGACATTTGGCTCACTGCGTCCGTTGTTACTGAGTGGCTTACCTATCGGTGTGGGGCTCCTATGTGCCACGACTTGCTTGTTTTTTTTCTTTGACCATGTTCATGTTCTCACTCTTGTGTTTGGCGGTAGCTTGATAGGAGTTTGTGTCGATTACTCATTTCATTACTTTGCAGAGCAGCGTCTGGCCTCTCATCAGTGGACTCCCATGGGTGGCTTATACGCGATTCTTCCAGGTATCTCGTTAGGTGCGGTTACCTCTATTCTCGGCTATCTCGCGCTTTGGATCGCTCCCTTTCCTGGCCTGAAACAAATGGCCGTTTTTTCTTCTGTTGGCCTTCTTGGAGCGTATTGCACCGTCTTGCTCTGGTTTCCTTTGCTGATAGGCTCACATCGCAGCACAACAATTCCTGTAACACTTAAGTTCTCCAACGCATTCTTAGCGAGCTGGGACAACCCTCGATACCGTCGAATCCTTTGGTTGTTTCTTGGTTTCTGTACGGTGCTTGCTGCGGTGGGGATCTCTCGTTTGCACACACGCGATGATATCCGCTTGCTATACAATCAACCCAAAGAAATCCTGGACGATTACAAACGCATTCAGGCCATCTCTGGGAATGTTGGTGTGAGTCGCTTCTTTCTTGTTAAGGGAAAAACACCCGACGATGTTTTGTCTCACGAACATCTCTTGCAAGAGCAACTTCAATCGTTGCAAAAAAAGGGTGTATTGCAACACTGGATGGGGCTCTCATCTTTCCTACCAACCCGACAGCAGCAGCAAGATGACCATGCCTTGTTGCGAAAATCCTTGGTCACGAACGGTGCATTGCGGCAGTGGATGAAGCAGTTGGGTTTTCATCAAAGTGTGATTCGCAAAACATTGGCTCGTTTTCAATCCAGCCCTCGCTCTTATCTCACTGTTCAATCATGGCGTAAGAGTCCCTTATCGGAGCCGTTGTCACACCTTTGGCTGGGAAAAACAAAAGGTGGCTATGCATCGATGGTGCTGCTCGGAGGCGTAACAAAGAGTGCTGCGCTGCAAGACGTTGCGAGGAAAACAGCGAATCTTCTCTACGTGGACAACGTTAGGACTGTCTCCAAGATCTTTCGTCAGTATCGACTGTTGATCTCATGGCTGCTGCTGGGTGTCTATCTGCTTATCTTTGTTTTACTCGGTTGGCGGTATGGCTTGTCTCAAACCTTTCGTATGCTTTTCATCTTACTTCTCACCTCTGGCTTTACGATCGGTGGACTTGGCCTTGTGGGGCAATCCATCGACATGTTCAGCATGTTGGCCTTGCTCCTGGTACTCGGTATCGGAATTGACTACACGATCTTCTTTGCCGAAGCGAGAACCGAACAAAAGGCTACCATGCTCGCGATCTTGCTGTCTGCTTGCACAACGATCTTATCATTCGGTCTTCTCGCTCTGAGCCAAACTCCAATGCTACGCACCTTTGGCTTGACGCTGCTTTTTGGTATGCTGTTCGCCCTGCTGTTGTCTCCCCTCGCTCGAAAGACAAAACAGGCTTAGAGTCGTCGTCGGTAAACAAAAGTCGATTTTTCTTCTTTTTAATCAAATCCCCACAGCCCGAAGTTATAAAAAAGTGGAGAGATATATCTACATTTACGAGTAGAACCGATAGCTACCCCTTATGGCAAGGAGGACGTGGGTCTCGATCATATACCGTGCTGGGGGCTTTTACAGAGACATGTATATTCACGGTCTGAAGCGAACAAAGTAAACATCGGTCCCCCCCTTATGTGGCATGGCTTGTGTGCCTAGCGTCATGGGACCGTTAAACAATCCTGAGAGAAAGACATCACCATTGATTCCCATACGCATGAAGCCCAAAAAATCATTCAGTGGACTTCCAAAACCACGGACCCATGATACCTTACCTGCGTTATCCAAGCGCATCACAAAAAGATCCTCCCCTCCTTTGGATGAAAGGGTTTGTGTTCCAGCAACCATGGTTCCCACAAAAACTCCATAAAAAGTGACCGCACCAGTATTCATAAGATACATCATATTATTT
>JALTMC010000292.1 GCA_027005175.1 Myxococcales bacterium | reverse complement strand
CACACACTTGGGTCCAGGTCGTACCCATAGCCGGACATCCACCCAACGTCGATCTCGCGACACAACAATGAGGCCCTTAATACGGGCCAAAGCATAGCTTTTCCCCAACAACCTCCCCCGAATCTCCGACTTCAAAGTCTTGTAGTCCGGTGTTTGAAAACGCTGTCGAGGCGACAGAGGTAGTTTCTCTGTCAACTTCTTAATCTTTGGCATCCCAGGAGACCAGGAGATCAGACGTTTGCGCACAACAGCCTGTGGCCCCTCACACACACGCAAACGAATCTGAACCCGATCAAACTTTCGGTAGCCATTGCTTCGTGCCAAAATTCGCAGGTCCGTTTTGGGAGCAAAGGGATAGATCTTGGCTCGGAAAAACCCGTAATAACGATAGAGTTTCTTCAACCGTCGAATGTCTGCTTCCAAGACCTGACGATGAAATGTTTTGTACCCACCAAAAAAGTTAAATCGTGTGGCCGCAGTAAACCCTGGAGTGGGTGAAGACTCCATAGCACCCTGCAGCTGAGACACAGAGAGCTTGTACTTGGGTGAAAGCTTCTTCAAAACCTGCCGCCCCAGCGCACTCCTTGCTTTTTTTGTCTTCCTGCTCTTGTTCGCCTTTGACAAAGCCGATGACTTTGTCTGTTGTGTTCGTTTTCTTTCTTTGTCTGCATATTGAGGACAGAGGTGACGTGTTTTGGGATCGCGATCAAGAAAAGAAAACTGAATGGACCAGATAAGTTGTGGTTTTTGGTTGGGCTCCAACAGGGAACGCTTAATCTTAGCACAACCCCCCATCACAAACGTCCAGCAGATGACGCATCCGATAGCCCACCAGATGTCCCTCTTTGTTCTCACTCTATTCTCAACTCCGCACACTGCCAGACTGGTTATTACTCCGAAAATGTATCTCTTACAAGATCTTAACATGGCTCACATGAAGGAGATGATTCACATGAAAGGGCATTTGTACACTTAAGACACCTCAATATACCTGATCGAACCAATCGATGTCTATCAGACCCCCTCATCACATGATGGAAGAATGGGAGAATGGGAGAATGCCAAGAAATGGACATAGCAATCCCCCCCCTCTATCGGTGCAATGGTGTTCCAGTTCATACGAGCAACTGGATAAGAACTACTCCAATTCAGTAAAAAGCAGTCGCCATAGAATGGTAGAGGACTCGAGTTTAAGAAGAACGTACGAAAGAGAGAAGACAGACATCACAAGAAAATCCAAAAAAAGAAGGAACGTATTTTTCAAAGTTCAAGAAGCATCACATTTGCGGCATGCTATTTGCTTGGGGAAGCAACCGTTCGATGATGGAATCAACCCACGTACCACCTCCACCAAGAGTTTGGATCGTGGTAGGGTACAAACAGCCGATACTTCTGATTGGGCATTTTTACCGTACCACCTCCACCGAGAGTTTGGATCGTGGTAGGCACATCATACCTTTCGTGGTATAAGGGATTTGCTTTCAGTCCTGACTCTTGGAATGAACATTGAAGCATTCCAACTATGATAAAGATCAAAGGTATACACATACCGAAGGAGGCTTTATGTTGAAGAGAGCTTTGTTGGTATTCACTCTCGTAGCAGGAACCCTGCTCACTCTCTTTCCCACCCAACAAGCGGAGGCTTACTGGGGCTCTAGACGGTGGCAGGATCACAGCCCTAGCCCTAGGAGTACGTATCGCTTTCGTCCCCGATTTGCTTTGTCCCTAACAGGTGGTGTTCACTTTGTCGACACGTATAGTGATATCCCAGGTGTTACATTTGGTTTTGGTATTCTCGAACTCGGTGGTCACCTTTGGGTAAACCCCCATTTGTCTCTTGACCTCGCTCTAGGAACCCACTTGGCCATGGACAATTACTACGAGAACAGGTGGGGCTATGTCTCCTTCAAGCCAGGGATTCGAGCACGATTTGGCTGGTTCTATCTCAGGGCCGCACTGGATCTAGCCATCGGAGAAGCCATTGCTTCCACTCACCAAGGACCTGTACTTTTTGGTTTTTTGGTCGGTCTCGGAGTACGAATTCCCATCTCACGATTAATACGGTTAATTGGGGAAATTGATTATCAATTCATGTTTGCCAACGTCTTTTTTATGCCATTTTATGGAAAGATTGGAGTGGAATTCGTATTCTAATCACTCTCCCAACATAAGAAGTCCAAGCGAGACTGGAACAAAACAAAGACCCAGATTTTTGACTTAAAGAGTCAAACCATGCAGCCTGTCGCCCATAACAAAGACAGGACAATATCGTGTCACCCACTCTTTCTCCCACACAAGAATCCTTCCCTCTCCACACACAAAAAGATTCTGCCTACTGGAGAATCCCCGCCCCGCTTGCCTATAGCACCATTGAGATGTTGCGAGAACCTCTCATCAACAGTGCTGATGAGTTAATTCTCTTGTTGGAAGCATGGTTGCGTCATCTGGGATGGCTGTGGATTGCTGAATACCTGCACGGCTCCGAGCAAGATCACGCCCTTGATCGGATGTTGTTCCGAACATTCTTGGAAGGCCAAAGAGAACTCACTGTTGGTAACTGGGCCTACATCGGCTCTCGTATTTCACACTTGTACCGACGCAATCAATGGCAAGTTCAGATCCATCCTCTTCTTTCCTTTACTTATGGCGATCCTCGCGACAAGAGGAGCCCGCTCTCCCAGCTACTTCGCTATCGCAATAGCTTTGCCCACGGTAGCTTTGATGCCCAAGAACAAGACATATTAACCCATCGTTCCCTACTCTGGAGCCTGTTGGCCCCCATACAACCTCTCTTAGAAGAGTGCCCTATTGTCTTTTGGGACCCCAAACACAACGGGGTACGAGCAGCAGACGGCTCCTGGTCTCCTCGACCTGAGTTCCTGTTGCCCAAACAAGAAGCATACCTGCCTTATATGATGTGCTCACCAACTCTGAATGCTCCTCTGGCACCCTTCCTTCATATAAGATGTATTGAGGCCGGTGAGAGCGAACATCATATCTACGCCCATCTCCCCGATGTGCCACCATGGTACTTGCAGTATACCTCCCTCCACCAACTCCCTGACACCGCTCGACGTCTGCTCTTCCAAGGCAATCCAAAGGTTGCACAACATAGGGAAGAATACCAACAACAAAGGTTGGGCTCTATCGATCTTCAACCAGAATGGGATAAGATACGCCCACCCACCATGCCAAAAGAAGACTTCCAAACACTCCACCAACAACTCAAAACAGCGTTGGATAACACACGAGACAACCAACCCAACTTTGTTCTGTTGTCCGGTTATCCTGGCAGTGGCAAAAGTATCTTTGTTGCCCAGGCAACACAATATTTCACGGGATTCGATCGAGTCATAACCTACCGCCTCGAACCACAAAGCCCCACCCTCTCGGCCACCACATTCCTTCGGTATATGTTAAGGGAATTGGGAAGTCATGGGTCACGGATCACGGGTCACGGGTCGGGAATCATGAGACATGAGTTGAGAGAGGGTAGCGTTCAGAGAAGTGGAGATGAGAAGTCTCCTTCGGAAGGCATATCATTGAAGCAGCTTTCGTTGGATGAGTTGCGTGAAGAATTTTACCAACAGCTCCATCAGCTCCGTCATCAAAAGTGCCGGTTGCTTCTAGCGATTGACCAGTTTCATCTGGCATACCACCCTTATCGAGAAGAGACATTGTCGATCTGTGATGTCTTGTCCCATATCGATGGTGTATCGAGCCAGTATATGGGAGTGCTTCTCGCGGCCCGGCTAGGCTATCGCGATAACCTCTTACACGACACACAAATAACGATCCCCCCCCAAGACTACCCACTTCAAGAAAAGTACGACTTGATGTTGGAGGAGCTGGGCCTCCATTTTGTTGATTTCCCTGATCCAGACACCATTGATTTAAGTGAAGAGGAGCGCATCTTTCGACGCATGCTCTTGTTTGTATTGAGCACTGCACCCAAACCTCTCACAGCATTTGAAGCCCGCAACGCCCTGGAAGACTTACTGAAGCAGAAACCAAGCCTCTTCCCTACAAACTTTCTATTCTCGCCCAGAATCGCTCGCACGCTCTGGGATCTACGCCCTGTACTGCTGTGGGAGTCCTCCCAAGACACTCACAACACAGACAAAACATTCACACCTTTTTGCAAGTCATTTGGTACGTGGCTGGCAGAGAACCTAGCCCCTCATGTTTGTAAATTCGAATCATGACAGGTTGAGTAACTTTGCCGTTTTTCGGATGAGTTCAGAAGCTTCAAGATCTTCGGATGTTTCCCCGACAGGCATTGTTTCCAGATCCTCTTCGATTTTAGCTAACTCTGCTTTGTCCTTCTTAATCAGTTTCTTTTTTGACACCAACTCACTACGCCGTCGAACCAAGGAGACCTTCCGTTCACAACTTCACTTCCAACGTATATCACACCATGCGGCGATGTCGCCACCTGCGATCATCTGCATCACACCGAGGTATTCCTGCATCGGAAGTTGCTGTAACAACGAAGCCGAAACACCACCCAACATACCCGATGTTCCAGAGGCATCAAGACGAAGTGCAGAGTGAACCGTTTGTTCTGTTAATAAGTTTTGTACCAACGAAGCATCTGGACCACACAAACTAGCAGTTCGTACTGTTCGATGATGCGAGGGTTGGCTGTTGTACTTCAGCATTCGCCAGAGAGAAGAGGTCGTCCCCATCTGCATAGCATCACGCAGATCCGAGAGTCGGAGTCGTTGGGAGGGACGGAGCCAGTAGAGGCTCTCTGGAATAGGGATCTCCACTTCATCACAAACAAGCTTAACAGCATCAGACAGGTGGCCGGTCTGGTCAACCAGACCGAGTTCACGAGCATGCTCACCCAGATACACTTTACCTTGAGCCTTCTCGTGAACCTCTTCCACACTCATATCGCGATGTTCTGCAACACGCATCAAAAATCGATCGTAAAACAGAGCAAGTTGTTCCAACCAACGCTGTTTGTCTGCATCGGAGGAGGAACGAAACGGTGACATCAACCGCAACCCTGCCGACTCACCCACAACGGAATAGCCTATTTTAAGTCGCTGCATCAAGCTCTCAACAGACACTTTCCCCCCGAAAACACCGATAGATCCGGTGATACACCAGGGGCTTGCTACAATCTTTTGGGTGCCACAAGCTACGTAATATCCGCCTGATGCGGCATAACTGTCCATATAAGTAATGACAGGCTTCTCCTCCCCCAAACGTTTCAAAGCCCACCAGATAGCTTCGGACGCAAATCCCGATCCACCGGGTGAATTCACCCACAACACCACACCTTTTATCTGTGGATTTTGTCGAGCTTCCTCAATCGCTGCCACAACCCAAGGTCTATCTGCCTGCTGCCCCCGAGACTGACTACTAGCCTCATCCACGATCGTACCGGCAACCGGAATAACTGCCACCAAAGGACGACGACGGATTCTCGTCCATCGCCACCACACCAAGCCCTCCAAATCGACATCATCCAAATCAACAAAGAGGTCTTCATCGTCGTCAGTCTCAGATGGGGATGGTTCCTCTTTATCTCCTTTCTCGCTTTGCTCGGAAGACGAAGAGGGTTTATCAGCTTCCTTCTGAACAGATTCTTCCGTTACCTCTGTAACTTCCGAGTCCGCTGCTTCCGTTGTTTCCGCTGCTTCCGAGTCCGCTGTTTCCGCTGCTTTCGAGTCCGTTGTTTCCGCTGCTTTCGAGTCCGTTGTTTCCGCTGCTTCCGAGTCCGCTGTTTCCAC
>JALTMC010000291.1 GCA_027005175.1 Myxococcales bacterium | reverse complement strand
TCCAACTAGGACGGGGATCTGACAGCCTATAAAAGAAATAGACATAGCAAAATCTCCTGTATATCCATTGACCTGCCCCCCCCTGAGAATCTCGGAACTACCCCGAGGGGCACTCAAAACACTTTGCCCTTCAGGAAAAACGAAAGGATTGAGCCGACTTTCGTCGGGTTTTTCTTCCTCAGAGTGGGGGGGAGCCCCACTCTGAACCTGAATCAATCCATGGTTCGAACCAAGCTTTCAGTACATTTGTCATTTCAAACTTGCACACCAAAGGTCTTTTCCCGTACTTGGTTTTTTCTGTCTTTCCCGTATTTGGTTTTTTCTGTCTTTCCCGTATTTGGTTTTTTCTGTCTTTCCCGTATTTCCCGTATTTCCCGTATTTCCCGTATTTCCCGTATTTTCTGTCTAAACGACGAAGAGCGTGCTGATTAGGCACGCTCTTTCGGTGGAAACCATTGTTGTTTCCCATGTATCTCTTGTCATGGAACTTGTGTTCCTGTTGTTAGCGGCGAAGTCCTCGTCGGATCTTGCCGGGTTTAATCCTTCGTGTCGGCTTACTAGAGTGGCGACGTACTCCAGGGCAACGGAACTCCTGCATCAGCATATTGGGTGAGAGAGTGAGTTCGCTCCCATCACCTTCCGGATCCAGTAGTACTTCGTCTCCATCAACTAAAATCACCCGAAAAGACATGTCGGTAAGCTTATGGGTCCATCTTTGGCCAACTTCTATTTCAACCATGATGACGCCTCCTTTCATAGAAATAATGTCCTGCATACATAGGACGGCAACATTCTTTCAGCCTTAACATAGGTACTCCGGCTGGCTTTTCCAAATTTTGTACCAAACAAAATATGCTTTGTGGCTGATAACATAACGCAACGTGGGGGTGGTTTGGTGCTCCAAACCCTTACATGTTCAACCCTTCTTAGGGTTGAGGGTGGGGCCGCATCTCAGGGGCCACCCTCCGGCCACCCTCCGGACTCCACACTAGGTGGGGGTGTATCTATATACATTTTCTCTTGATTTTGCAACACTCTTTTCCAAGTTACTTCACATATATCTCTTTGTTTTTATAACTTTTATAAAGTAAAACAACAAGTTGTCGCTGTGAAGATTTGTTTAATATCAATCTTTATTCCGTTTGGGGGGAGAGTGGAGAGAGGAGTTCTCGTAAGGATGGGGGAGACCACCGAAAGTCGATATCTGCTGCATGCTCAACAATGTTTTCAAATACAGATGGATCTTGTGGGAAGTTGTCTTCCCCCGCGTCATCCATATAAAAGATTGCGACAGCTCGCCCATTTTGGATAACCGGAGTGACTGCTATATGTCGTGGCAGAGCACCTCCTAAACAGGCTGTAATGATCTGGTCCATGGCTGTCAGGTGGAGCATTCCGTGGTATGGCTTCTGCGTTTGGATGCTATGGCTGAGAACGGACGGGGCGTCTGTGGGAAACAATAAGTCCTCAATTCGTTCTTGTATCTTTCCCTTACCCATGGCCGCGATACCTATGAGTAATCCGTCTTTGTGCAAGAAACAGCAGGCCCTGGCACAGTGTTGTGTTAACTCTGCAAGCAGGACTTGCAACACCTGAAGTTGGTGAGTGCGCTTGTAATTTGGATTGTAATTGGCTTCGGGTGGGTGGAGGTATTCATGGGAAGGACGGAAGTCTGTCTTTTGGAATGTCGCGATGGGATCGCCATCATCCTCCTCTAAATAGGCTGAAATCTGTGACAGAGAGACTTCCGAGTCGGATGAAAACGGAACGCTTTGGCTCTCTGTTAAGGTTTGGGTTGCTGACTCACCCAGCAGATCCAGCATTAACTCAGCTTCACTTGTTTCTTCGACACGAAATTCCGTGAGAGAATCGATGGGGTCTTCTGTTTCCAATGTTGAGTATAGGTCCATTTCGACCATCGAAACGATATCTTCCGGATCGTCAAAAGGTACTTGGTTGTGGTCTGTTTCAATATTGGGCTGCGGCTCCTCATCACTGCTCGGCAGTGAGGCGTGGGTTTGGAGCGCGACATCAACCGGCTGGTCTGCTGTGCCATTGCCATTTTGAGACCCGGTGTTGTTTGCTCCGCCTTGATGTGAGGGGGTGCGATTGATTAAGGTGTGCTTTGTGGGGCCACTGGGGCTAATCTCTACAAGGTGCATTCTGCTAGAGGGCTGGGTCAGAAGGAGAACTTCTTCCTCTTCCTTCTTCTCTTGTACCCCCAACATGTCTGGGGTTGTGGCTGCTTGTTCCGATGCCGAAAAGATAGGATTTTTGGCGTTTCTGGGTGTTTCAAGCGTTTCTGGGAGATCTTTCAAACGGACCTTGGTCAGAAGGATGACTTGCTCATTCTCTTCGGATGAAGTCGCTTCCTCGTCTGAAGGATGTACAGGAGAGGGTGTTTTGGATGGGGTCATTGTTATGCTCAAGAAAATGAAATCTTCATGACAATCGTGCTCATGTTTTTGATGGGACGACTTTGCTTTCTGTGCCTACAAATAGTATGTGGAAACGAGCAGGAGAGCAAGCTCTTTTTCAGGCAGGTCTGAGACGATTTGAGCGAACTTGCTCAGGTTTGTTCATCTTTTTGAAGTCCGTTGGGCAACCTTTGGAGGCGGGCAGTGCTTGTAACGATAGAGATGGGTAAGAGCTTGAGCAGGCTTATTCATCTTTGAAGGCAGGCAGTGCTTGTAACGATAGGGATGGATAAGGTCTTGTGTAGACTTGTTAATCTTTGGAGGCGGGCAGTGCTTGTAACGGTAGGGATGGATAAGGTCTTGTGTAGACTTGTTAATCTTTGGAGGCGGGCAGTGCTTGTAACGAGTGTCTGCTGCTAGAGTGACCACGGCTGTGGCTGTTGGTTCGGCTGCTGTGGCTTCGATTGGCGTTTCGTTTCTCGCGTTGTGCTGCCAGAAGTTCTTCCCGGTAGATTGGAACCTCTGAAGGTGCTACGACACCCAAACGAACCGTTTTTCCTGAAACCGATTTCACGATGACTATAATGTCATCACCAATATGAATGATTTCCCCAACTTTTCGTGTAAGTATTAACATCCCTGTTCCTTGTTCCCTAGATCCATGGAGGGTTCATTGAAGCACCCGTGGGGAGCATCTCAATCTTCTTTCTTGCTGAAGAGACTGTTCACTGTATAAGGCCAGCATAGGATTGCTATCCCTTTTGTATTGGGCTAAGTAGAACAGTCACTCCGATGACAGAGTGGCATCACTCCGATGACAGAGCGGCTTCTTCACCACTATCTAACGGATGCTCTCTTTGATAGCTTGAGTATACTTTTGAGAAATCGTTTGAACTTGAAACATGAGAAAGGCAGGTCTATGGATGGACGTGGATATCCTACTCTCCACGATTAATGCGCGTTATATCCACAGTGCATTTGGTTTACGGTACCTTATGGCGAATCTTGGACCACTCCAAGAGCGGGCTCAAGTCATCGAATGGACGATCAAAGATCAACCCACACGTATGATGGAAGATGTGATGGAGCGGATGCCCCGGATTCTGGGAGTGGGTGTTTATATCTGGAATCTGGAGGTCGCGACTCGTTTTGTGACAGCTATCAAAAGGCTCCTTCCTGAGCTTATCGTTGTTCTTGGAGGTCCGGAAGTTAGCTACGAGTGGCAAGAACTAGAGATTGTGGAAGCAGCGGATTACCTTGTTACAGGTGAAGCGGACCTTGCGTTTGCACGGCTGTGTGAACAGATCTTAGCTGGAACGCCTCCTCCAACTTCGGTCATCACCTCTCCTTTGCCTTCTGTTCCTTCTCTGGCGATGCCCTACTCCTTCTACAAGGACGAAGATCTTGCTCATCGAGTCATCTACGTTGAGCTGTCTCGTGGGTGTCCTTTTCAATGTGAATTCTGCCTGTCATCACTGGATATCCCTGTTCGGAAGTTTGAGATCAAAGCCTTTCTTCATGAAATGGAACGACTGTATCAGGCTGGTGTACAACAGTTTAAATTTGTCGATAGGACTTTTAATCTCAATATTCGTTTGAGTCAGCAGATCCTGGACTTCTTTTACGAACGGATGCGTCCAGGGTTGTTCTTGCATTTTGAGATGATTCCCGACCGATTCCCTGAAGCTTTAAGGGAGTCTGTCAAACGCTTTCCTCCAGGTTCTCTTCAGTTTGAGGTGGGAATCCAGACCTTTAATGAAGAGGTTGCAGAACGTATTAATCGAAAACAAGACAATACAAAGATCGATGAGAACCTGCAGTTCCTACGTGAACAAACAGGTGTTCATGTCCACGCCGATCTTATTGTTGGGCTTCCTGGAGAAGATCTCAGGAGCTTTGGAAAAGGCTTTGATCATCTTCTCTCTCTCAGACCACAGGAAATACAAGTTGGAATCCTCAAACGCTTGCGTGGAACCCCCATCGCACGGCACTCAGAAGAATGGGAGATGCTCTTTAATCCCAACCCTCCTTATGAAATTATGCAAACCCAACAAGTTGATTTTGCTGAAATTCAACAGATGAAGCGTTTCTCCCAACTATGGGACCGGTATGCAAACAGTGGCAATTTTGTGAACACTCTTCCCTTGCTGTGGACAGAGAAGTCTCCTTTTGAGAGCTTCTGGGCCTTCTCTCTTTGGGTGGTTGGGCGACTTGGCAAGTCTCATAGTATCTCTCTCACACGCTTGATGGAGCAGCTATTTGTGTACCTCACCGAACAAAAAGGAGCTGACCAAAGAGAACTCGCTGTCCTTCTTTGGGAGGACTACACTCGTGGAGGAAGTCTCAAGATCCCCTCTTTCCTCAAACCCTACCTCGATCTCAAAGCCATCGCAGCCCAACGAAAAAACAATGCAAAAGCGCCCGCCCGACAAGCCAGACACATGGGAACATAGTTACCCCACATGGGAACATAGTTACCCCACATGATCTTCGAATGTTCTGTGTATGTCTTTCACCTGCCGAGGTTGGAGGTATGTCTTTCACCTGCCGAGGTTGGAGGTTCGATCTGGAGCTTCTCGTCGGATCGATAAGATCTTCATGCTCGTACAAAAGGGATTTGCCGAGGTTAGAGGTATGTCTTTCACCTGCTGAGGCTGGAAGTTAGATCTGGATCCCTCGTCGGAGCCAGCGTTTGCGTAGATCTTTGAGTGCGGAGAAGGCGACAGCCGCTCCGAGAACCATGGTCCCTAGATAGAACATGAGTTCGGCACTTTTGGGTGTCTTGGCGAGCCGGATGCTCCCGACTTTGGCGAGGTAGTAGCGTCTTGATAACATGCGTCGTACAAGGACAGCTTCCACGCGCCTGTTGCTGGAAGGGTTGGTGCGCTGTTGGATATATTCATAAAGAGCTTTGTGATCGATGCGTACTTTGACAGAGCTGTTTTTCTTGGAACCCGGGAGCTTGAAGGTTGTGTAATAGTACTCTTTGAGGGCCGACGGTGGTGCTTTTTCCTGACTCAATACTGTCACCTTGGCTTCTCCCAGGTATTCAAACCAGATCGAGTCGATCATCTTATAAGCTCGGGTCAATCCTAAGACAGAAATCGCCAGACCGAGGATGATTCCCAATGTATTGAAGGTAACGGTCACCGCATTCCAAGGGGAAGGGGGATGTGTGTGCTTTGGAGCGTTTGTTTCATTTGTTCTTTTTGGAGACTCTATGGGGGATTCAGACATCGAGATACTTCCTTTGCAACAAGATCCTCGCCCTCCAAAGTGGGACGAGAGGGGCCACAATATATCAGTTTTGATGCAAGATGATAGAGTCATATTC
>JALTMC010000290.1:4804-5752 GCA_027005175.1 Myxococcales bacterium | reverse complement strand
AATATGAAATCGTCCCAGACCGCGATTGGTCTTACCACCAAGCCTGAGGCTGTCTTGATGTAAGACTCCGAGCAGTGTATCCATGACATCGGTGTTACAGTCACGTAAGGCCAGTTCAAAGGTAAATCGATGACCGGCTGCAACGACTTCCTGATTAAATAAACCTTGGTGGGAAGCTGTACCTTTGTGGCTGATTCGCACATGCTGACGAATCATGGGTACACTGGCCTGACGCAAGAGTGCATCACTCTGGAGTTGTGACGGAGCCATACGGAATTCAACCGGAGTATCCTTCGAGTTGTGGATGTGTCCCCAGCTTACAACGAGTCGAGAAGAGCGACTGGCTGTGTCCGCATCTTTGCCTGTTTCTTGAATCCCAAAGACCTCTTTTGTGGGTAAAGGGCTGTTTGAGAGTTGCTCCCAATCCGACCGCATGATGCCTGTAAGGGAACTACCAGGAATGGCGGGCAAGCCATTGGCATCTGTAACGCAAAATAGATCCACCACATCATCATTCTCTGTGGCACCAATACTCAATGCACTGCGTAATTCGATGGTAACGCGGGCTATATCGTAAGTTCTCATGCTCTCTCTCCACGTTCTCGTTGGGCAAGTTTTTTCGGCATCCGAACCGCTAATCTCTGTATTGTGGAGAGTGCTATGGAGCTTTCCTTCTTCTCATGCAATTCTTCCTCACGTAGTTCCTTAAAGAGCTTGTGCAAAGTGTCGGCAGCACAGGTCTTTTTGTATGACCTTGTCCAGTACTCGGCACGTACACCTTGATACAGTATCCCGTTTCTGTCCGTACCAAACAGATCTTCCGCTAGCTGTTCTGCATCCTTGTATTTTGCGATAAGGTTGCGTAGATTTCCCCATTGAGAGGCGCTGACTCCTCCACTTCTTGGGGTGATCGAAAACATTTTATCTTCCCACTGCCGAGCCCTTTGA
>JALTMC010000290.1:0-4794 GCA_027005175.1 Myxococcales bacterium | reverse complement strand
CTTTGAACAGCATCAAGTCGCGTTTGTTGCTCTTGGGCCTGTTGCTGCATCCAATCGAATAGAGGATCCACGATCTCGGTAGGAGTATCTGCTTTCTTCTCGCAATACACGGCTGTGTCTTGTTGGCATTTGAGTGATTGAGTCATCAAAAATTCAGGTTGGACCAGAAGCTGGCCCATACCCTGTTCTCGATAAGCTCCAATACCGTGGAGACAGTTCCTACGAATAGCTTCTACATCGACATCGGGAGCGACACCAGTAAATACGATAACTGAACCCTGTTGGATCACTTGTCTCTCTAAATCAGGGCGGCGTCGCTTACCATTGAAAGGGCTGAAGCGACGTGTGCGTAAGAAACTTCTTGATGTGTCAAATTGGCCACTCTTCATTCCAAAATGCTGAGGGGTCGGACGCAATGTGGGCTGCCCTGTCTCTGTATTCATAAGTGCTACGTCTGAAAAACAGTACAGTAGCAGTGAGTTACCTTCTTGAAGAGATGCCGACTCCGGATGCTGCCGTGTTTTCGGTAGCTTGCTGCATTGAATCCAGCCATATTCTGAGCGTCGAGAGCGCCCAATACGCACATACTTCGCGGTGAGAGCACCTATGATCTTTTCTTCCACTTCTTTGCTGATCTCGTCATCAAAGTGGATCTCTGCATACATGGTGAGACCTTCAGAGAGAGCTTCATGACCAAACAGATGACCTTGGCGTGAACGGCCAGATTGACGGTCATGAGCCGTTTTAAGATGGGTCCCCTTCTCAATATCGGGTGTATAACCGTTGAGGCTTAAAAAGCCTTGCCGCTGTTGTTGGAGCATTACATCCCCTTCGGGCTTTTCGATCGATAGGTTGAGGAATAGTTCGGGAACAAGTTTGCTGCTGTTACTTTTTTTGCTCACTTGAGTTTTTTTTATGTGAAAACTCGCTGGCATGGGAAGAGATGGATACTCCATTGTCTCATCCACTCGGGTCATCGGGTAGGCGTTGCCAAAACGTACACTCCCTTTATGAAAGACCATCCACGACTCTTCACGTGTAAGCTTTTCTGAACTCTCTTGCCCTTGTTGTGGGTACAGAGCATGAGCAACAGCGCCGAGTAACTTGCTACCAGGAATATAATCCAATGTTAAATGGCCTCCGGCTGTCCCACTCTTTGCGGTAATAATAATATCTGAAAGAAGCTCTATTCGAAATGGAATTCGTCTCATCGAAAACCTCACCCTGTTGTAAAGGTCTGTAGAAGTAATAGGAGCATCAACTCAATAACGTTTGCGTCTTATTGGCCATCCCGTAAACTCTGCTTTTTTCGGCTTGTTGAAGTGTTTGCCTTCTTGAGCTGACGAGCCTATGTATCGGCCATCTTATTGCTTACCTGGTTTCCATACTGACCGAACAGCGGCCCAAACCACGATTACGATGACTTCCCAGTGTACGCAACAGTGGAAGAGAGTGCTCTAAAGCTTCTACAAAACACTGTAATACTTGTTGCTTCTGTGTTGTACTGAGATCTTTTGCTATGTGAGTTTGTAACTTGGAGCTATAGGACATAGCAAAAGTTATTGGGGCGCATAGTTTTACAGGTACTGTCACTTCGATGGTACGCAATGTATGGGGAAGGGCTATCCTAATATCTGGGATTAGGGCTGTACTCGAAAAACTATGGTACAAAGACCTTTTGGCAAGTAGTTGATCTCTATCAGCATTCTTTGATGACTTTAATCGACGGCCCCACTCTTCCCATTGCTTACGTAGTTCGTCGGTATCACCAAGGCGAGCGTCTCGGATGTCTATAATTCCTTCATAGGTATTATACCTATGCTTGGATTGTGCGGCTACTGCACTTTCCTGCTTTTCACTGGTACGGCTTAGATCGTCACCAAAGAGCAAGTCTGTCAACTGAGGGAGTTGAGGAGCTTCTTCTCCTATAAGATATGCTATTTTCTTGTGATGCTCATCAAGTTGTCCCATCTCCTCTGTGGTATGCATCGCGTCGCGTATCAATCCTCGAACAGTACGACCTGGTAGATAGGGAAGCTCTCCCGGTGTTTTTACGACCAAAGCATCTGCTCCAGGACCATCGCCTACTCCACTGCCTGCATGCCAGTAACTATGTAGATGAATATATAATTTGTATTGTGTCGTCATGGCTATCCCACATGTTTCCAGGTGATTAGGTCGTAAAGAGGAGTACCGTATGTCAGCTCTCCGCTCTGGCTCGAATATAGCCGCCATAAAGGCATTTGGAGTGTTCGCCCATTCCTCTCAAGCGATGTACAATTCATCTCTTTTAGGATCCTTTCAAAATCGTCCCAGGACCTCTGCTTGGCTTGTCCACGATCCTGCATAACTTGCCGGAGCCTTGCGATACGCTCATCTGCAAGCTCTAAACTTTGGCACATATAATTCACTGCTTCTCGCAATGCGCTGTTGGGGAGTTGCTTCATCTTTTCACGTAGCTCATTTACTTGAGCTATCGTTATGTAGCTTCTATCCTTCATCAAGGCATTTCGTTGTCCCTCAGGAATTTCGTGAAGCAGATAGGGACCTCCTGCCAATAAAAACTTTTCTTTCTTTTTATCTGTCACATACTGTCCTGCAAATAATTCACCTCTCTCCTTCAGAAGTTCCTGATAGCCACCGCTGAATCCACTGCTAATCCGATACCAAGCCATACCAGAAGGGGTTTGTTGATGTGAGTCTTCTTCGTAATAATTGCGAGTTTGTTCTTTGCAAAACTTGCATAGGGATTCGGACATCTCTAATGCCAGGTGAAACGGATAAGTCTTTCGAACAAAAGCAATACCTGCACTCGCTGCAACATTTTTGGGTAACTTTGCTTGTATCCCCGCACGACTTAGCATGGGCTCTAGCTTTTTAAATGCATCATTCGTACTTTGCTCAAATGCTTGTAAATAGGTTTCTACAAAGGGGATTGCGAGATCCGCTCGAAGTATCCCCGTAAAATCATCTCCACCGAGCACCACAACTCTTCCTGGAAACTTTCGCTCGCCAGACGGCTTTCGTGAGGGGGGCAATAATTTACTGGCTTCCAAAAAGGCTGCTCTAGCCGCTTCTTCTGTGGCTTGACTCAACGCTCTTGAAATAGAAGCAATCTCTTCCACTGCTGCATCTTGCGTTAGCTTAAGAAATAATTGCCCCATATCGTTACCATCAATATGAATCACTGCGAGGTATGACTTCTCAGGAAACTCGCTAGCATCATCGATAGCGCCACCCGGAAACTGCTTGGCTAGTTCCTGCCCCTCACCTTCAAGCAAACGATTCCACAAAGGATCTATTTTCCTTTTGCTATCCTCGTCTCTGTTGCGACTTGCCCAAAGCCGAGCAACTGTCGCTGCATCGTGCAATGTTTCACCATCACTATGAACTTGGTATCGCACTTCCTTTTTCGATATATGTACCGCTGGGAGCCCTGTACGCACAGCTCTTTGAGTTCTTGGGGTGGCTTCTGGCAGATCCGCTCTTAACTTTTGTCGATCTGCTTGTAACTTCTGTTGTAACTCCTTGTACCAGTTATCTCCCTCCTCCACACATGCTTGTATGAGTTGAAGTCCTGGCGTGTGGGATTCCACCAACATCGGCCAGTGCCCCGCAAAATCTTGAGCATCTGCTTCACTCTCAAACCGAATCGTAGCAGAGCCAGCTGCTGCTATCACAAGCTCACCTTTGTTGCCTTGGGCATTCAAAGCTTCTTTGGCCAAGTCTGTTAGGTTTTCGATTAATGCACTACCACCCTTGATCTGCTTCAATCGATCTGATGCCATAATATAGCTCTGAATTCCCTTCGCCTCATAGCGATATAACCACTTTTTAGACAAGGCCGATTCTCCTCTTTCATTGATGATTCATGGCCAATCTTTTTCCTTCTTCACCACCCACACTCTACCTACCATCCCATCCAGCCTTTACTGACACTTTCCGAAAATCTATGCTGCTCTCACTTGTTCAACGCCAGACAATGGGGTATGGCCGCCAACGTACAAATTCGTAACGTACTTTTTTGTGAGTGCTGCCATCGGGTTGCAATGTCTCTTCTGTTTTTCGGTGTGTTGCGGTGCTGTAGCAAGGGATACCGGCTTTCTGTAGTTGGGCTACCAGGCTCAAGGCCAGTCCGTACTCTCCCGCCACAAACGCCCCACCCGGACACTGCTCTGCAACCTGACGCACGACCTGTTTGGCTAGCTCTTCCACTTCCTGTGTCGTGGCTCCAGGGTCTACCTGAGGAAACCCTCCTTCCAAATCCTGAATTTCTTCAAACCCCAACGCATGTACTGCTTCTTTTTGAGCGGTATTCCACTTCTCATGCGGATGATTCGAGATATTAAGAAAGAGGCTTGGAGTTAACCAGGCACGGATCGTCTCAAGAGATCGGGGGAGTTCTTGACGAACCTTTTTGGCACTTCGAGCACTGTTGCGAAAAGCTCCATGCTGAACATCATTGCGTAGATTTGTCAGTTGGTAAAAACATTCTGGCAAACCCGATGCCCCCTCCATGGAGCCCAGTTTACCTAATTCTCGATCCATCTTCTCACGTTGCTTTGGGAAGACTTTTTCTTCCGGTTGGGCGATCTTCTCGGGTGGAAGTGTGCGGAGTGTCCAGGCACTTACCAACGTCTCTCTCAGTAGGGCGGAAAGCTCGGAGTATCGCTCCGTTTCCAGATATACTTTTGCGATTTGTAGCGATGCTTGAATTCCTTCTGGGCTGACGATATGCTCAGCCTGCATCTCTTGTGTCCACTCTGTCAGGTGATTCAGTTGTCTCTCCAAAGG
>JALTMC010000289.1 GCA_027005175.1 Myxococcales bacterium | reverse complement strand
GTTCGAGAGGGAGCTTGGCTGGATCCATTCACGGAGCCTCTTTCAGACGAGAATGAGCAATACATTAAGGAACACGGGAAGTGGCTGCGAGTGGATTGCTCCGAGCCGGAGCATTACTCAGACTTGGTGGGACAGAGAATTATCAGGATGTTGCCTCTGAGGAATGAACATGGACGCATTGCCGGTGTGCGGATTTGTGTGCCAGCACAGAGTATCTGGTTCGTGGTTGAGGGCGATGAGTGCCACATATATTGGGTTCACCCGATTGGGTTCACAGAGGAACATGGCTAACGTTCGTCCAGTCGGTCGGCATCCATCCCCCATCTCCTGCTAAGGACTCCCACACACTATCAATACGATACTATCGGGAACTTACGGCAAGGCACCTGTACGTATCCATAAGCAACTGTTTTATTTGTCCAAATGTCGGGCTTTTATAAGCTGGAGTTCCGTCGGGCTGACGTTCCAGTGCCCTTCAGGGTACTTCATTTCTCAGAGCTGGACTTTAGTCCGGCGGATGATCAAGTGATTTTCGCAGGATTCGTGGATGGGTGGGGTGGTGAGACTCTCTGGAGTCGTTGCGAATTTGCGACAGTCCAAAAGAAAGGGGAAGTTGTTGTTGGATGTTGAGGCTCAGGCTTGTCTCAATGGTGAACACAAATCAAGTCTGATTGAGAAAGCTCGGTGTCCCTTACATGTATCCAGCCGCTTGTAAGGAGAAGAGGTGAGCGTATCGTCCATCTTCTTCGATTAAGGATTCATGCGTTCCCATTTCGAGAAGTTCACCTTGATGAAGCACAGCGATCTGGTCAGCCATACGGACGGTAGAGAATCGATGTGAGATCAGGATAGCCATCTGGTTCTCTGTGAGCTTTCGAAAATGCGCGAAGATCTTGGCTTCTGCCTCAGCATCCATGGCAGAGGTGGGCTCATCCAGCACCAGGATGTCGGCTTGTTTGCGCATAAATGCACGTGACAGAGCGATCTTCTGCCACTGCCCCAAAGACAGCTCACGACCATCTTTGAACCATCGACCCAGTTGTGTCTCATAACCTTTGGGTAAATCCTTGATGAAAGAGTCGGCCATGCCTTGGACAGCGGCATCTTGCCATCGCTCTGTATCTGTGAAGTGCCCAACATCACCAGCACCAATATTCTCTCCCACCAGAAGTTGGTATCGTACATAATCCTGGAAGATCACCCCAACTCGTTCACGCAAGGCATGCAGACCCCACTCTTGAAGGTCCGTCCCATCGAGCAAGACACGACCTCCTGTGGGTTGATATAGTCGGGTAAGCAGCTTAATCAAGGTCGTTTTGCCTGACCCATTTTCCCCGACAAGAGCGAGCTTTTCACCTGGTTTAAGATGGAAGGAGACATGGGCCAGCGCAGGCTTCTCGGAGTCGGGGTATGTAAAAGAAACATCTTCAAATCGCACACCGTCGTACGGTATTGAACCTTGCGTTACACCTTCTTCTATGGGCTGAACTTCTTCATCCAGGAACTCGTACAGGTTGATCAGGTATAAATTATCTTCGTACATCCCCCCAATCGACTGAAGACTTGCAGTCACGGCAGACTGTCCTTGTTTAAAGACCAGAAGATACATGGTCATTTCACCCAAGGAGATCCCTCCCGTTGCAGCGGCCCATGCGATCCATCCGTAGGTACCGTAAAAAGTAAGAGATCCAATCAAACCTAAGAAGTAGCCCCAGGCTCCTCTTCGCAATGTAAGATTCCGGTCCTCCTCGTACATCTTGCGAAAGATCTCTTTGTATCTTTGCAAAAAGAGTTCTCCCAACTCGAACAATTTGACTTCTTTGACATAATCCTCCCGAGCCAAAAGGACTTCGAGATAATTTTGTTGACGTTTTTCTTGGGTTTGCCAACGAAACAATCGGAACGCAGCACCGGAGAAAAAAGTTTCGGAGAAAAAGGCAGGGAGCGCAGCCATCACTAGAATCAAGACAGCCCATCCCGAGAACTGAAAGAGAAGATAACTGTATGTCACAAGAGAGATACCGTTTTGAACAAGACCAAAGGTCCGATTAACCAGACTGAGAGGACGGCTTGATGCCCCACGGCGAGCCTGGTTTATCTTGTCATAGAACTCGGAGTCTTCGAAGTGATAGAGATCCAGTGCAAGAGATTTTTCAAGAATAACTTCGTTGACACGCTGCCCAAGCAAGGCACGCATCAAGGACTGAACAATGCTGATCCCTCGTTGGGCCAAGGAAAGTAGCGTGATCAGGATGGCCTCCACCCCCACCCACTGCAACACCATCCATCGGTCAGTGCTCTGATTGGTCTTGGCAGCCAGCACAACAGCGTCAACAATAAGCTTCCCCACATAAGCCATGACGCCGGGCAACAGGCCAGCAACCAACGTCAGGCTCGCAAGGGTGAGAGTCAAACCACCGCTGGTATCCCACACCATACGCAAAGTGCGACCACTGTATTGAAACGCATCGAAGATGTTAAAGGACTGCCATTTTGTCTTAACCGTATCTATGGAGCGCATAAAACCTCATTTGCTAGAATACTGACCGACTTGAGGGACCGACGGGAGTCAAATCGGTCAGTATTCGAATCTCAGATATCGAGTCTCCGATCATGGGTCTCATGGCTCGTGACTCTGAACGAAGCAAGACCGATTCTCTGTACAAATCCATCACAACGCGCTACATAAGATAACCGTGAATGGAACACTGGCAAGCTGTTCGTGTATTTCTTTGACGCAAAGCAAGCAGGATCCTTTCGTGAGGTCCACCAGTCGATATACTTCACTGTTCGTGTATTTCTTTGACACAAAGCAAGCAGGAGAGGAGCAAGTTAGATCAATGAGCCAGCTCGTTCTTGGCATAGAGAGTTCATGTGATGAAACGGCAGCGGCAGTGCTGCGTGCGGATGGAGAGGCATTTGAGTTACTGTCGAATGTGGTCTCCAGCCAAGTGGATTTGCACGCCCGGTATGGGGGAGTGGTTCCGGAGCTAGCAAGCCGGGCACATCTTCAGAATGGCATTCCAGTCCTGCAAGAGGCTCTTGATGTCGCAGGTGTTGCGGGTTCCGATATAGATGGTATCGCGGTCACCATGGGGCCGGGGTTGGTGGGCGCCTTGTTGGTTGGCCTACAACTCGCCAAATCTCTCGCCTATGTTTGGGGTTGCAAGATGATTGGGGTCAATCATCTTGAAGGTCACTTACAAGCTGTCTTTCTTGAAGAAGGTGAGCCACCTGCCTATCCATTTCTCGCCCTCTTGGTTTCAGGCGGTAATACCACACTATACCGTGTGGATGGCCACACCCAAATCACAATGTTGGGCTCTACCAGAGATGACGCAGCCGGGGAAGCCTTCGACAAAGCCGCCAAAATGCTAGGACTACCTTACCCAGGTGGGATCTACATCGACCAACTTGCCCAACAAGGAGACCCCGCCCGATTTGCTTTCCCACGAGCGATGCTTCACAAAGGACTTGATTTTAGTTTCAGTGGACTGAAAACCTCCTGTCGTACCCAACTCTCAAAGTTTGACAAGAAACCAGAAGGCCAGCTCCTCCATGATGTGTGTGCTTCCTATCAGGAAGCCATTGTTGATGTACTTTGGCACAAAGCCAAAAAAGCCCTCCAACAAGAACAATGTGAACGCTTGATCGTAACCGGTGGAGTTGCCGCAAATAGCAGACTCCGCGCAGCCTTCACTGAGCGAGCGAAAGAATATGGGATCACAACCTACTTCCCATCCAAAACCTTTTGCACAGACAACGCCGCCATGATCGCCATCGCAGGCTATCGTCACTTCCAACGCGGTGAAACAAGCGAGTTTGACATCAATGTAAAAGGACGAATGCCGCTCTGACCCGAGCGGTCGCCAACGAAAAAACCCCCTTACCCCAAAAGAACCCCAAAGGTGGTTTGTCGTTGTTGTTTGAATTGCTCCATATTGCTGAGTGTATTGATGGTCTACCAAAACTCCAAAGGTGGTTTGTTGTTGTTTGAATTGTTCCATGGTGATGGGTATGTTGGTGGTTTACCAAGACCCCAAAGGTGTTCTGTTGTTGTTTGAATTGCTGTTCTTGGAACGCCAAGCCTCTAACTTTTGTCAGGGGTTGTTGACTCCTCAAGCTGGGCTTTGTCTGGCAGAACAAAGAGAGAAGAGTTCGTTATGTCGAAGAATCCAAGAAAGTTATTAAAGAAGCATGGTCTGAGTCCGAAGAAACCATGGGGGCAGAATTTTTTGGTGGACGACTATATGGTGGGTCGGATCGTCAATGAGTTGGGTGCAACGCCTGACGACCACGTTGTCGAGTATGGCGCGGGAACGGGAGCACTTACATTTCATCTCATCGAACAGGCCGGCCATGTCTACGCCATCGAACGCGACAGAGATCTGGTTGCTGTTCTGGAAGAAGAACTCTCTGCCCCCAACATAACGATCATGGCTGCCGATGCTGCACGCTTCTCGTTAAAAGACCTCGATTACGATGGAAAGCTCTTAGTCATCGGCAATTTACCCTATAACATTACGGCACCGATTCTGTTTAATCTTCACGAGCAAAGACACCTATTCAAAAAAGCGATCTTAATGGTTCAAAAGGAGGTCGCAGACCGAATAGCGGCCCAGCCTACGGATGGCAAAGACTACTCCATCCTGTCCATCTTGTTTGGGGCATACTTTCAAGTCAGACAGGCGATCTTTGTGTCTCGAAAGTATTTCTATCCCAAGCCTCGGGTAGACTCCGTGATCATATCATTGGAGCCCTTTGAAGAGCCACGAGTCGCCATCGACGATGAAGACCTGTTTCGTCGAACAGTGAAAATGGCCTTTGCACAACGTAGAAAAACCCTCTCCAACAACCTACGTCGGGGCTTCGAGGAGTTTGAGAAAGCGGAAATCACAGAGATATTGGAACAGTTATCACTCCATCCCCAGCAGCGAGGAGAAACTCTCACCATTGAACAATTTGCAGCGCTCTCCAACCTCCTGGGAGAAAAGCTAGCGGCCCTGCATAAAGACACCTCAGAGTAGCTCCTCACTCGCTGCCCTCCAACCTGCTCCAACCTGCTCCAACCTCACAAAAGACAAAGTCCAACCTCCTGGGAGAAAAGCCAGCGGCCCTGCACAAAGACACCCCTGAGAAGCTCCTCACTTGCAGCCCTCCAACCTACTCCAACCTCACAAAAGACAAAGGTTAATCGGGGTTCAGAAGGGGGCATCCCTTGCACAACCTATCGATTCTGCATAGAATCGCGCCACCTTTTCTGCATAGAACCGCGCCACCTTGTCACACCATCCCAAAGGGAGCCAACATGCGCAATGAAGATAGAGAACGCGCAATCACGGAGATTGTCAGCCGAATTGTCAATCGACATATCACGGCATCGCAAGAATCCAATCGTGCATCGGTCCGTGAGTCAATGCTAGAGTTGGTCAACGACACATTTTACGAAGAAAAAAAGCGGCTTCGCACAGAAAAAAGTACTCGGATGAAGCAAGAGGACGTGGACTTTTGGCGTTCGATCAAAAAGACATTACCCCGGGCCAATGATCGCGATATCAAAGAGATGCTCACAAACATTACCCAACGATTTACAAGAGAGGTTGCAGGCAACTTTAATCCGAGGATCTATGACCTCTCTGTGAAAGCGGTACCCTTTGGCTTGTCGCTTCTACTGAATGGCCTGTCCATGCGACGGTTTTTGAGCAACCCCTCTGCCATGAGCCTCGACACCAATATTCATATCAGTGGTCAGG
>JALTMC010000288.1:9185-20088 GCA_027005175.1 Myxococcales bacterium | reverse complement strand
ACGTTATGCCCGACTCTCCCGCGGCAGCATCTGGTTTGCGAAAAGGTGATATCATTGTGGCTGTGGGTGGAAAAATGCTCAAACTCAATGGTGAAATTCGCGACCTTGTGATGCTTTCACCTCCATCCAAACCAACGTACTTTTTGGTTTACCGCAACCGCAAACTCAAGACTTTGCGTGTTTCTTTGCGTCCACTTCAACGCACTAGCCTTGCGATGGTGCCGCGAGCACCTTCCGCTCCCAAAAAAGATTCCAGTTCTCCTCCTGCTCCTGGCTTTCAAGAAGATGATGACCATGACACTCGTGTGTTTGGCCTCAGACGACGAGCACATCGCGGTCGAATCGACCGAAAAAAAACGATCGCCAGAGGTACGATCTTGCGAGGTCTCCAAGGGCAACGGATTGCTTTTCCCGCAAAGAAAGGTCCAACTGTGGCATTCTTTTGGGCGACTTGGTGTGAAGCCTGTAAGGCGATGGCTCCGATGTTGCGGCGACTTCAAACCCGCTATCAGAAGACGGGTCTCAACCTTCTCACGGTGACGTCAGACAGCCCTTCGTTGGTGCGACCCTTCTTGCGTCAGTGGGGAACTCGATGGCCCTTTCGTGTTGCGATCGACAGCAGCAGCTCTCTCGCCCGACGCTTTCGTATTAGCACCATCCCACAACTCATGATCTTTAAGCCCGATGGTAGCGTTGCCCTACATATCCGCCTCTTTTCCAATGACTCCAGTGGAAAAATTAACAGAACCCTACGAAGATTACTCGGTCGTTGAAGTCGATACGTCGTTGAAGTCGATACGTCTTTGAAGTCGAAAGTTCCTTTCACAGGATGGAGCATTCCCGCTCTTTTTTTTTTTTTGTAGAACTGGGGGTTATCGATTGCGTGAACGTGTGCGTTTGCGGGATTTTTTCTGATGGAGTTGTTGGGCGTCATGCGCTTGTTGTGTGTGGTGTGCGATTTGCATTAAGATTCCAATTCCTGCAAGCATCACGAGCAGAGACGTTCGTGCAAAGGAGAGGAAGGGGAGAGGCATTCCTTTGGTGGGTAAGGAGCCCATTACAACACCCAAATTAATCAGGCTTTGAATACCGATCATTGCGGTGAGTCCGAAGGCTAGGTATCTTCCGAAGAGGTTGGGGCAACGAGATGAAATTCGGAAGCCACGGTACAGTAGGATCAACAACAGAGAGATAAAGAGTAACACACCGAGGAGTCCGAGTTCTTCTCCAAGGACAGCAAAGATAAAGTCGGTATGTGCTTCGGGTAGAAAGCCCAGTTTTTGTTTTCCATAGCCCAGCCCCATACCCCACAAACCGCCGCTGGCAAAGGCTTTGAGTGATTGGACCAGTTGGTAGGCGTCACCTTGGATGTTGTCTTTGGCAAAGGGGTTGAGAAAGGCTGTGATGCGCCGCAATCGATATGGGCTGGAGACCAGCAACATGTAAACAGCTGGCAAGGCGAGGATCGCACTTCCCGCGAGGTATCGTACGGGAATCCCTGCCACAAACAGAACCGATGCGGTTAAGGTGAGGATCATCATCGATGTTCCGAAGTCAGGCTGAAGCATGAGCAAGATGACGATGACACCAGCTACCAGCATATGGGGGAGATAGCCAACCCAAAACTCTTCAATTCGAGCATGTTTTCGTTCGAGTGAATGGGCCAAGTAAAGAACCATCGCCAGCTTGGCGATCTCGGCGGGTTGTCCCACTCGAACTCCACCGACCTTCAACCAACGCAGTGCTCCACCGGCTCGTATGCCAAAACCAGGGATATGAAGCAGGACCAGCATGCTCAACACCAAAAAGAGCAATGGAAAAGTGAGTTGACGCAGTCGAGGTAAGGAGATCTGGCTCAGTGCGAGCAAGGCTGTCCACCCTAAAAACATACTGCCCATATGTTTCTTCAAGTAGAAGTGTGGGTCCTTGAACTTGTCCAGTGCCATGTTGTGTGTTGCTGAGTAAATCATGATCACGCCAAACAAACACAGCAAGATGGTTACGCCGAGTAACCACGGATCACTGGTGATCACAGATGTTTTTCTCTCCTCGCGCATTCCTTCCTTACTCCCGCTCAAAGAAGACAATCTTCTTGAAAGAACATACTAGTCTTGATCAAATGCATGGGAAAATGCAAAAAAACAGAACGTGTTGATATCTCTTACTCTTTTGCAGGTTGGTTGATGGAAGGGGTTCTTTTCTTTCGCTTTTTAAGTTTTTTTTCTTTTGGAAAGGGCGCAACTTCTTGGTGCCACTCCCCGATCTGGTGGATCAGAGCCTTACGCAAAAGAGGAGAAAACAAGGGAGAAAAATGACCTCTGTCGTTTGGGGGACTGGGTTGATGGAGGCTCGGATCTTTCTCCCTTTGGGGGCTGGGTGGATTCGGGCTCTCTTCACGGTCTGGATTCTTGGTGGTAGAGAGGGTGCGCTGTGACTCAGGTAGCTGTTGAAAGAGTCGTTTCACAGATGCTTCTGGCGCGAACCGATCGCCAGGTATGGATAGGCATAAGATCGGGCATGTTGCCTCCGATAAATTCGTATCCAATCGATGTTCTGTTGTGGATGACAGCCATTGTCCTTGTGCGAGCCATTGCATCCATTGTTGCAACGATGGTGTGGAGGTTGGAGTGAGTTGGCTGATGAGTCCAGTCATCATTTTCAGAGACGAGGTACAGGGTTGTCGGAACATGGATCGTCTGAAGAGTTGGCCGATATACCTCCACAATACGATGGGAGGAGACAACAGCCGATAGAGCCATCTCAAAGGGAAGACTGGTCGAGGCCATCGTTGAATCAGCCATTGCAGCAGACCAAATCGTCGAAGGGGTTGGAGCCCCACACCCATCACTGCGATGGAGGCCAGTGGTAGCTTGTGTGTGGCCTGGGCCAGAAGGCCCAACGCTCCACCCAATCCATGCCCGATCCAATGAATGGGGAGGTTGTTGGTTTGGAGTCTGATCGTTGCAAACAAAGCAGGGACATCCAGGTCGAGATGCGTCTCGATATCCCATCCCCAGCCGTGAAAGGCATCCAGGTATTGTGGCCTGGATTGTCCTGTCCCCCTGAGGCCAATGGACCAGACGTCATAGCCCTTGTGCTTGAACTGTAAGGGCCAGGAGTCTGTACCTCCCTGCTCCCATAACTGGGGACTACTGCCCAACTCATGACACAATACCACCACCGCCCTGGCTTTTTGTCCTTGAGCTTTTGGGGTGTATCTATACATCCCAAGAGTCCATCCATCTTCGGTTTGGGTTCGGTATTGAGCATCAAAGTAAGTTGGTGTGTGTTGCCAGGAACGCCATACTCGCACTCCCAATAGCAGAAGTGTCAACACCAAGATACCCAATCCTATACCTGTAGCCATCGTGCTTCTCTTTCCCTTTGCTACGTCAGACCGCTTTGTTTTAATTGACCTGTGTTTTGCACTGCGAATATCGGCGGTCTGGCAACTTTATCCCGTGACATGGAGACAGCAATGTCATCACTTGAACATTTCCAATCGCGACCGCAGGTCCAACCGGATCTTTTCTTGCCCTACTTTGCCCCATACACCTCCTGACCGTGCCGTTTTTCGGCAATCTCGTTTACAGGACTTGTTGAAGTGTGTAGCTTGCAGATGCAAGAATGTAAAGAGAGATGTTTTAGCCAAATGATAGTGGAGTTTTTCGATGCAATCCAAGAGTGATAGACAAGAAGGTCAGGATTTTGCGGTCCTACTTTTTATGCTGCCCAACGATGAAGCTGAGTCTCAAAGGATTCAGGACCGCTTTCTCAGTGATCGAGAGTTTTGGGCTCGGTGGATCCCCAACCTCAAAGCCTGGACTCAGCCCATCTGTGCAACTCGTACGGAAACACCCGATGGTAAGTCAGCTCTTGCTCTGATCCTAACCACCAGCCCGATGGATACCTTGTTTGAAGAGATAGGGCACAATATCGCCGAAGCACTCGAAGTCCCTGCCTATACCTGCCTCTATACGAACCTCGATCCCACTGAAATTGCTGAAATGAAAGAAGCTCCGAAACCCTGGTAGCGTGCCGTGGGTTGCTCTCTTGGGTTGGAGGGAGAAAGGAAAGAGGCTTCGAAACCCTGGTAGTGTGCCGTGGATTGGCCTCGGTTTGAAGGGGGAAAGGAAAGAAACTCCGAAACCTTGGTCATGTATTGTGGGTTGTGGCTTCGGTTTGAAGGGAGTGAACATTTTTTGGCTTTGCTCGTAAGGAGAGACACCGCACAGGAGTCATGGAGAAGGGTTGCGGGGTTGAGAACCATTCTATGAATCTCTGTGTGCTCCTGGGCGACAAATTTGTTTCCTTCCACTGCTGATCTTTCTTTTCTATTTCCGATGCAATGTATCCTGGAGAAACTCTGTAAGGTCGATTTTGTCTTGTTGCTGATCTTTCTTTTCTATTTCCGATGCAATGTATCGATCGCCCAATGAGGACATTATGAAGAATCGCGAACTCTTGAATATGGGCATCCCAAAAGGGGAGAAGGCCCGTTTGGCCCTTGAACTTGTCCGTTCCGCTCGTGACATCGGCATGAAAAAGAGTGCGATTCGGAAAACGATAAAACATCTTATCGAAGATCCATCTTCCTACGTGGAAGATCCTTTTTGGCGAGAGTTGGCAGAAGCGATGGGTGAGGCTGTTGTTCGTACCGATCCTTTTGTTCCTCGTGAGGAGTCTGCACCCTGGCAACAATGGGGAGAAGACCTGGACCCAAAAGCGATCGGACAAATGGAAAATGCCTGCGCCCTGCCTGTTTCTGTGGCTGGTGCTTTAATGCCTGATGCACATGTTGGTTATGGTCTTCCGATTGGGGGGGTTCTTGCCACAGAGGACGCGATCATCCCTTATGCTGTGGGGGTCGATATCGCCTGTCGGGTGAAAATGTCTGTGCTGGATATGCCGGTTGCTTCGTTGGATCGATACACCAACCAGCTTACCAAAGCCCTCACTGAGGAGACTCGATTTGGTGTTGGCGCTGCGTTTGACAAGAGGACTCGTCGCGACCATGAAGTGATGGAGCAGGATTGGGGAGTCTCTCCTGTCACCGCACAGCACCGGGACAAAGCTTGGAAACAGCTGGGAACGAGCGGCTCTGGCAATCACTTTGTTGACTATGGGATCTTCCGTCTGGAACAGGACGACCTTGGTCTGGAAGCTGGCGAGTACCTCGCGATTTTGTCTCACAGTGGAAGTCGAGGAACTGGTGCTTCTGTGGCGAGTCATTACTCTCGGTTGGCGATGTCCTTGCACCCTGAGTTACCCAAAGAATTACGAAACCTCTCCTGGCTGGATATGGATACAGAGGTCGGCCAGGAATACTGGGCGGCGATGAATCTCATGGGGGATTACGCTTCGGCCAATCACGCCTGCATTCACAACACCATGATCAAGGCATTAAAGGCAGAGGTTTTGTTGGAGATGGAGAACCATCACAACTTCTGTTGGCGTGAAATCCACGGTGGTCGCGAGCTTTATGTTCATCGTAAAGGGGCAACTCCAGCAGGGGAAGGAGAGCTGGGGATCATCCCAGGCTCTATGGCGAGCCCAACGTTTGTGGTTCGTGGTAAAGGGAAAGAGCAGTCTCTGCGAAGTGCCGCTCACGGTGCTGGACGGGTGATGTCGCGGAACCAGGCAAAGTCTACCTTCTCCTGGAAAGACGTGCGCCCTGAACTCGAAGAAAAGGGGGTCACCCTGCTGAGTGCTGGTATTGATGAAGTCCCCGGTGTATACAAGGATATCCATAAGGTGATGTCACAACAAGATGATCTGGTGGAAGCCGTCGCTCGCTTCGAACCAAAGATCGTCAAGATGGCACCTCCTGGCGAACATTCCAAAGGTTGACGCTGTGCCGAGTAGGCACCTTCTGGCGGACGTTCTAAAGGTTGACGCTGTGTCGAGTTGGCTCCTTTCGGTGGACGTTCCAAAAGTTGACGCTGTGTCGAGTTTGTTGTTTGTGGGGCAATGCTGTATCAGCCTCCCTCTGATAGAAATCGCAAAGATGACGCTGTGTCGAGAGGAGAATCTCATCTGTTTCTTTTGTCCTTTTTTGTGAAGAGGTCAACGAGCCCCATCCCATTCGGGGTTCGTCCTGTCGATTCTGCCGAAGTCGCGAGGGTCTTCACGCCCACAACATAAGAGTTTTTTCTGATGAAAGGAGAGTTACTTTATGTGGTCTTTTGTTCGCTTGTGGCCTTGTTGTCTTTCCAGGCTTTCTCCTCAAACGCTCTCTCGGCTTACCCGGTACATCGCACTCTCCGCTGTCCTTTCTTTTACCGGAGGTTGGTCTTTGGGCTGCTCTCCGGCGAATGGTAAACCCTGCACCGATTGCTCCGACGCTGGCGAACTCCTCACGGATGGCGGCTTGGAAGCCGAACCTTCGGATGCTAGGTGGGATGAACAGCTCACTCCTATCACTCCAGATGCTCCTCTTTCTGAGAGAAAGACAGAGCGAGGCCCGGAATATCCACCTCCTGGTCCGATTCGTTGCGGTGCTCCAACTCGTACGTTTTACGAGCCACCTGCACAGTTTCCTTCGGGAGCTTCTCCTGGGACTGTGGTTAAGTGTGAGGAGATCGGAGGGCGAACCGCCTCAACTTTGGGGGCTGACCTTCGTTTCTCCGTCGGGGGTGGTGTTGCTCGTTATGGATACCGCTTGTTTCGTATCTTGTATGTCACACAGTACCCAAAGGGGACCTTGCGGTGGGCGACAGCATTGCTTTCGACTCCTGTAGAGCCAAAAGGAAACTGCCGTACCAACGCAGCCATCGCTATGGTAGGGCATGGCACCATGGGGATGGCTCCACAATGTGGGCCGTCGCGATTTCCCAACTTTGGTCTGCATCACCTCACATTTCCTTTGCTTGGACGTGGCATCGCTGTCGTCTCTCCCGATTTTCTGGGATTGGGGATCGGCGTTCCTGAGGGCCATCCTTATTTGATCACCAAGCCCACCGTATGGTCTGGCCTCGATTCAGTGAGAGCCGCTCGTTATCTGGCTGAGCGTGGTGCCTTGCCTGGATGTGTAAGTAAGAAAGTGCTGTTGTTCGGTCACTCCCAGGGGGGGCAAGCAGCGCTCGCTTCAGCCTCCATGTTTTCTTCTTACTTACAAGACTACCAGCTCCTCGGCACTGTTGCGTGGGGTCCTGCTTTTGGAGATGAACGTCTGTGGCTTGGACCCTTTGCTCCAACATTTAAGGTGACCACTGCAACAGCTTATTTTCTTGCGTACCTGCTCGCTGCACAACGTACAGGCAAAGGTCCAGCTTTGTCGCAATGGCTCACTCCCAAAGCAGCCATACGCATTTCTGGCCTGCTCGATACCGTTTGCTTTGCGGAGTGGGATAGCTTCTTACGCAGTCAATTCTCAACCTTCCAAGACATCTTCACCTCCTCTTTTCTCAAGGCGTCAACGGCTTGCAATGCAGGTAAAGGTGACTGCAAATCCTTCCGATTTTGGCGTGATGTTATCGCTGCGTCACAGATCCCGGCACAGCCACCTTTGGCTCCCACTTTGCTTGTCCAAGGCCTCTTGGATACGGTTGTTTCCGCAACATCAGTGAGTTGTATTGCCAAACGTTGGAAGTCTGGAACAAAGGTGACCCATGCCTGCGTATATCCGCAGGCCAATCATATCTCCATTATCTCTCAATCCTGGAAAGCCATTCTCCCCTGGATTGCACAGATCCTCGCTGGAAAAACTCCCGCAACTCCAGCCTGTCCACAAACAAAACTTCCTGTGTGTCCTTAGCCGGAGTCAACTATCCTCGACTCAAGTCAGGGGTTTTCGTTTTTTTGTCCCAATGATTTACGAAGTTTCGTCTCGTTTTTTTATGGCTTCGAGCTTGTCTCAAAGGTGGTGTAGTTTATTAAAGGTCTGGGCGAGTTGTCGGGTCTCAAGGATATTGTCTTCGATGGCGCAGTACGTCCATCCTCCGTAGCGACCGACACTATAAACACCTCTGGTTGCGAGGAACTGTCGTGCTTCTGCGACGAGTTGGTCGCTGTCTTGTGTGATGTGGACATAGGCTGGATCAAGGACAATGCTGTGGTAGCTCAGCAGTTTGTGGTCTTCCACAATACCAGCTTTTTTGAGATCGGTGAGGACCTGTGTGAGCATCTCTTCCGTGTGGACATCTGCGTCGGAAGGGTATCCGAGTTCGACATACAAACTCATGCGATCGGTGTCAAAGATGTTGTCGTAGAGTCCGACTCTATAGAAGCTGTACTCTCGCTCTGGGAAGTAGACCCAGTGCACACCGGACCAGCCTTTTTTGTCGAATCCAAGGTTGAATATCAACACCTTGTTGGAGCGAAAGTCCGCTGGGTTGTGAGGGACCTGAGTCATCTTCATTAAGGTCGGAAAAGGGACACTGGAGATCAGGTATTCAAAGGCTATCTCTCGTTTGGATGTGGTGGCGACTTTACGTTTGAGGTCGATGGATATCAGGGCTTCTTTGCGTGAAATTCCATCCTCTCTAACTTCGCTTGCCAGGGCGTTGACATAGGAGATGGCACCTCCGCTGGGATAGGTGAAGGTGGAGTTGTACGAACGGTTGTCGGCTTGACGGAAGTTTTGGATAATATCGTCGAGATCAGCGTAAGGAAAGAAGCGTCCCATCGCATTGACATCAAGCTCAGAGAGGTCACAGGCATAGAGCTTTTCGTTGTATGGAACGAGAAATTTCTCAGCGATCCCTGTTCCGAATCGGCTGTATACCATCTCTTTAAAATTCGAGGCTTCTTGCTCCTTCAGAAAGTAGAGATCGTACAGACACTCGATGAATTCATCTTGCGGGAGCTGGTGTATATTCTTCTGAAATGGAAAGTCGATCAGTTTGTCTTTGTATCGAATCTTGGTGTTCTTTTCGACGATCTTTATCTCATCGTCGGGCATGCGTTCGAGCAGGTATTGTTCAAGCTCTTTGTGCCTGAAATGAAAGAAGTGACCTGAGTAGTCCCAGGTAAATCCGTCTTGTTGGACTGTTTTGCAATAGCCTCCAATCTCCTGGTCTTGTTCTAGAATGATGTAGTCATCGCTCTCTATGAAGTTTGCAAATGCCAGTCCACTCACACCTGCTCCAATAACTAAATAGGTTGTTCGATCCATGTGTCTTCCTGAGTTTTGGGTTCTGCCAGGCTCGCGGACGAACTCTGGGCACTAATTCAATGTGCTTGCTGCATCGGAACGAATTCCTACACCAATGGCTTACACAATATAGATACTGGGCACGTTCGAAGCGAACATGGGTACTGATATCACGGATACTGTAACTCTCCAATTGCAGTATCCGGTTTTTGTTGGAATGGAGTCCTCCTTGGGGACGTTTCAGTGGGCTATATCACTCCAATCGATAGCTTGAGAATTTATTCTCAGGTGGACCTATGGAATAGCAAGTAGACCTATGGAATAGCAAGTAGACCTATGGAATAGCAAGTAGACCTATGGAACAACAAGGGGGCTGCATTTCTTGTTGCTACAAATAATGCCGTCACCGCAGAGTTTTTTTGCACAATCTGCGTTGGTGGTGCAACGGCTGGGGCAGGTGGGAGGGAGATCGGTTTGTGGAGCTTCTGGCTTTGCTGTGTCTGTTGGTGATGTATCGGGAACTCCCGCGCTGCCAGCTGGCCTGAGGCAGGTCTTCTTTTGACAAACCAAAAAGATACAGTATTTGAGGCGAGTTCGGCAATCACCGTCGATTTCGCAGGGGGAGCCAGGCTTGACGCAATAACAATCATCAGGACTTACTGTCGCTCCTCCACTATCTGGCTTGTACTCTCCGCCAGGCTCTTCCGGACATCGACAGTTGACACCACCACTGACAAAGGAGACGATCAAGCAGGCCGTCAACCATACAGATAGCCAGCGGTAAAAGGCTCGATTGTGTTCTTGCTTGCTCATGAATACCTTTCTCTGTGCTTGCGATCGTTTGATGCTCAAGGAATCGTTTGATGCTCAAGGGATGACGATATCATTCTTCTGGCAGATGTTGCTTTTGCAAAGATTGTAGTCACCACAGATCTCTTCTTTGCAATCCGTATCGGACTGGCAAGAGGAAGGACATTGGGGAGGTGGCTCTGTCGGCTCTCTTTCAGGTACGACTTCTTTGGGTGGTATCTCCGGTGATTCGATACATGTACCATTTCTGCAAAACAACTCAATGCAATATAAGATCTTGGTTCGACAGTCTGAGTCTTTGCCACACGGTGTCCCTGGAGCGACACAATAACAGTCTTTTTGGTTGTTCTCGGTGTTGTTGGCATCGTATACTGTCCCCTCATCTTCAGGAGGTTCAGGACATTTGCAGTTGATACCTCCTGCAAAAAATGAGATGATGAAACAAACAATCAACCAACTATACAACCAGCGGCGAAAGGCTTTCTTATACTTGTGTTTGCTCATAAAAACTCCATAGGAGCGGATACAAAAGATCTTTGATTCTCTACCAAACACTTCTTGTGGAAGCTCGACAACATCGGTAGAGCCTATCATAAGTTTCGCTCTCATCCTAGAAGAACAGAGAAGAAAGCTTGTTTCCCAAGAATGTCCTTGTTATTGTAGTGTTGGAGTTTTTACCACAAACGAGATCTCCTGAAAAGAAAGGCTGTGTCTGATGAAGAAATCGCGCTCTGCGTTTGCAAATCAGCCTTTTCGCGAACAGATTCAAGTGTTCTCTAAGGCGCGTCGACTTCCTGCGAAACGGGTGAAACCGCTACCTCCCAAACCGTCACAGCTTCCGTCAAGTGAGCTTTCAGAGCACGAGTTGTTCGAACAGGCGATGGCAGATGTTCGACCGATAGACAACCTCACCATTGAGTTGCCTGAGCTTCCTGCTGCGCGCACATACCGGACGGAAGAGGAGGAGGTTCGCGATGCATTGGAAGCCTTGGTCTCTGG
>JALTMC010000288.1:989-9175 GCA_027005175.1 Myxococcales bacterium | reverse complement strand
CTCCAAATGGAGCATGTGGAGGGTGCTGCCCAGTACCTTGAACCTCACACGTATCAGAAGCTGCTAAGCGGTGCCCTCTCCTGGCAGGGCTACTTGGACTTGCATGGGCTTCGGGTGGCGGAGGCACGGGCGGCTTTAGAGCGATTTCTCCTGGAACAGCGTCGAAAGCATCATCGCTGCTTGCTTATTGTTCATGGACGAGGGCTCAACTCACCCAACAAAGAGCCTGTCCTCAAACGTCGCTTGCTGGGTTGGCTGACTCGTGGATTCTTACGCAAAAAAGTTCTCGCATTTTCCTCTGCCTGCCCACACGATGGTGGCTCTGGCGCATTGTATCTCTTGATGCGCAAATAGCGTGAGAGTGACACTCCTTACAAAGCGTCAGGTAAAACTCCTTTTCAAGCGCGGGTCCGGTAGAACCTTGAGGAGGGCGGATTGGGGAGGATGTCAACAAAACGCGGCTGCTTCCCTCACATTGACAAAAAATAGCAAAGTTCATATCCTTCGACATGTTGCAAGTTTATTTGTGGTGTGTTGTTTTTTGTGAAAAGCGTCTGTTTCCTGACAGGTGCTGCTTTGAACTGTCTGAAGGAAGTAAGAGCATGTCTCATTTGTTGCGTACAATTTATCGACTGGCATGGGCTGTGATACTGCTTGGAGTCCCATGGATGACGAACTGTGTCTGTGTGCCCCCTTCCTTTCAAGACTGCCGGACCCATAGCGATTGTATCAGCATCTCTCTCAACATGAGGTGCGTTCAAGGAAGCTGTCGCTCCAATACAGAACCCCCCTCCACCAAGACTTGCAGTGTTGGGCAAACCCGAACCTGCTTTCGAGTTAATGTTCGAGTGCCTTCCAATTGTCGTACAGGCAAAGCACTCTGTCTCAATGGGAAGTGGTCAACCTGTCAGATCGATATCACTCGCAAGAGGCTAGAGATCTGCAATGGTATCGACGATGACTGTGATGGTCGCGTGGATGAGTCTTTTCCTGAAAAAAACAAAACCTGCACTGTCCCTGGTGCTCTTGGACCCTGTGCCAAAGGAGAGTATCGCTCCTGTTCTCGGAGAAAACTTGTTTGTTTCTCCACAACATTGTCGCGTCCTGAGGGGGAAGCGTTTGGGAACTGTTCCAACGGTGTTGACGACAACTGCAATGGCTTTGTGGATGATCCTGTGAATGATGGGTGTACTCGCTGCGTGAATGGGAGCAAAAGGAGCTGCTACTCTTTTGGTCAAGGTCTTCAAGATCCGACGATTGGCAAAGGTTTGTGCAAGGCGGGAAGTCAGGTTTGTAAAGGGGGAAAGTGGACCACATGTGTCGGTGCGGTGCTGCCAACGAAAGAAGTGTGTGGCAATCAAATCGACGAAGATTGTGACGGCACTCCTGACAACCAATGCAACAGCACAAAGTGCAATCCAGGAGAGCAACGATCTTGCTACAATGGTCCCGTTTCAACCTTGCGTGTTGGAACTTGTACAGGGGGGCAACAAGTGTGTGCGCCCACAGGGAAGTGGGGCATCTGTGTTGGTGAGGTCCTACCTCGAAGTGAGATCTGTGGAAACAAAAAAGATGATGACTGCAACGGTATCCTCGACGATTGCGACCCGAACTCATGTGCCAAAGGAGATACTCGACCTTGTTATACAGGTCCAAAAGGTACCGCCAAGGTGGGAGCTTGCAAGGCCGGGGTAGAGGCTTGTACTGTAGATGGCAAGTGGTCCGGAACCTGTGTGGGGGAACGCCTCCCAACGAAGGATATTTGCGGGAACAATCTCGATGAGGATTGCAATGGAAAGACAGACGATTGTCAGATATCTCAGTTGATCTCTGGGAGCTGGGACAAGCTCTCTCCTCTCTTGTTATGGGATCTTAAGAGCGGCACGTCGGTACGTGCCTTTCAAGGACACTCGGATGCTGTGTATGCCGCTCATTTCTCTCCTGATGGGAAGACCCTTGTTTCAGCTAGCCATGACAAGTTGGTGTTGGCTTGGAATGTGGATACAGGCAAGCGTTTATGGAAATCAACAAAGCATACAGGGCCTGTCTACGGCCTACAGGTGGACCCCAAGGGCAAGTTTGTTGTCACTGTGAGTGAGGACAAAACCCTTCGTGTCGCAGACCTTGCCACAGGAACAGAGATCGGCTTTCAAACGGCCCATGCTGCTGCGATATACAGCCTCGCGATGGATTCTACCGGGCGATGGGTTGCCACCGGAAGCGCAGATACAACCGTTCGTTTGTGGGACCTCAAAACACAGAGCAAGCCAACTCTCACACAAACATTTACAGGGCATGCTCTGGGGGTTTTTGCTGTCGCTTTTGATCCCAAAGGTCGCTGGATTGCATCAGGAGGTCGCGATGGGGTGGTGAAGTTGTGGAAGCTCACAGGCGGAGTAGGTCCAACCCTCTCTTACAAGACTGCGAGTGTGACTTCGTTGGCCTTCAGTAAGCGCACCAACTGGCTAGCTATCGGTAGCTCCGATGGAACAACCGCCTTGTTTGACCTCTCTGGCACCACACCCAAAGCGGGTAGGATCTTAAAACAAACAAAGTATGGGGCTGTGTACTCTTTGGCTTTCCACCCGACAAAAGATGAGCTTGTGAGTGGGCATTATAACAACGTTATTTTGACATGGGATCTCAGCACTGGCAAAGTCAGCAGCACCTGGAACAAACACAGTGGCCCCGTTTCATCGCTGTCATTTCGGCCTTAATTGGGCTGTGTCGAATTGCTCGATGGGTCTCTTTGTCTCTTCGGTTTGCTCGGTTTGCTCGGTTTGCTCGATTGGCTGGATTTGTCTCGGTTTGTTGTACATAAGGAAATGTTGATCATGCATGGGTTTAAACAAGCCGTCGTTGTACTTTTTTTTGTTTTCTGTGTTTGGTCCTGTGGCGTTGTTGGTTGTAGTCGCCCTGGTGGCTCTGTGGATGGTGGAAACCCTGAGACTTCCGCTATCGAAAAAGCAGCCCCAAAAGCCTTGTTGTTTCCCAAGGGATTTATGTGGGGAGTCTCCATTGCAGGTTTTCAAGGTGAGATGGGATGTCCCACACTGCCTGCTGCTCAGTGTGAGGATCACAACTCGGACTGGTACCAGTGGGTGACAAACAAAGAGATTCTTGCGACAAAAAGCACAGGTCTGGATGGGAACTCCTTTCCTCTGGCTTATGGTGACCCCGTCTCCTGGGGGCCGGGTCAGTGGGAGTTGTATGACAAAGACTTTGAGATGGCGAAGGTGCAGTTGGGTGTCAAAGCCTTTCGTATGGGGATCGAGTGGAGTCGCATCTTTCCCACTTCAACCGTCGGTGTTGAGGGCCACGACAACCTAAAGAAGATCGCGAATCTCTCTGCGATTAAAAGATATCGTGAGATGTTTCAGGCGCTGCGAAAGCGTGGCATGGAGCCCTATGTTACACTCAATCACTATACCTTGCCTTTGTGGATTCACGATGGAGTGGCCTGTCATAAAAACATAGAGACATGCCGTAAGAAAGGGTGGGCCAATCCCAAAGTCTTCCTCCCCGAGATCGTGAAGTACTCCGGGTTTGTGGCCAAAGAGTTTGGGGCTGATGTGGATTTTTGGTTGACGATCAACGAGCCTTTTGCTGTGATTTTACCGGGCTATTTGTTTCAAGTTCCCGACCGTGTGAATCCACCCGCTGTTCGCTTGAAGTATACAGAAGCTCGAACCGTGTTGTTGGCGATGATTGAAGCACACGCAAAGATGTATGATGCTGTGAAGAAAAACGATACCATCGATGCAAACAACGATGGTAAGGTGGCGTTGATAGGAATTCCCTATAGCTTTTCTCCCGTCTATCCAAAAGATCCAAAGAGGGCGTTGGATGTTGAGGGTGCAAAGAAGCTGTCGTACTTGCTCAATGATGTGTTTATGCAAGCGATCAATCTGGGTAAGTTTGATGCCAAGCTCGATGGAAAAACAGTGGATCGACCTGACCTCGCGAATCGATGCGATTATATTGGTGTTAACTACTATGAGAAAACGGTTGTGACAGGAGCTGATAAGTCGATCTTGCCTCTGTTGTCACCGATGTTTACGGTGGACCCATTCAGCCTTAAAAATATCGGATTTTTCCCCAAGGGATTGTACGATTTATTAATGTTGGTGAAGAAGTACAAAAAGCCTATTCTCATCACGGAAAATGGCTACAAAATGGAAGTGGCACCGAAGGCTAAAGAGGGTGCGAAAGCGGATGATTCAAAGATGAGCGAGTTTATGCTTCGTCACCTTTTCTGGCTGCACAAGGCCATTCAGGATGGTGCCGATGTCAAAGGCTATTTATTCTGGAGTCTCGTCGATAACTACGAGTGGAACCACGGCTTCAATTTACGCTTTGGTTTGTACGGTTACGATCCCAAAGACAAAGCCAAAAAACGTATCCCTCGGGCTGGTGTTGCGGCCTATCAACAAGTGATTAAAACCAATGGACTACTCCTGGATGTGATCACACCACTCCTCTCCAAAAAAGAGAGAGAGGTGATAAAGAAATAGCCGTCGCTTTTGGCTGTTCAAGTCCGTTCGATCTTCTTCCTGTGAACTTTCGATGAGGTCGCTAAAAGTACCAGACTTTGAGCAGTTTGATTCGATGGGGCCGCTAAAAGTCTCGGGCGTGATACTTCAGTTTGAGATACCCGATGTTGTTGCGCTTTGTCCCAATGAACAGTCGTAACGTCCTATGGACAGGGCATTCTTCGAACGAGAAGAGTTCTCGGGCCAGGTGGATATTGTTGTTGTCATACTTTTTCTTGGCTCTGGGGTTTGATTCGACGGGGTCGCTAAAAGTACCAGACTTCGAGCAGTTTGATGACAATGTTTGAGGTAGCGTGGAAGAGGATGGGGGCGAGGAGTGAGCGGGTACGTTGTTTGAGCATGCCGAAGATGAGAGAGGGGAAGAAGACGCTGAGTCGGTAGGCATTCCATCCGATCACAAAGTGGGTGAGGGCGAAGAGTAGGCTACAGATGAGATTGCCCCAACTGAGTGGGATGCCCCAGATTGTTTTGGGTGGGAAGAGGGCGTCGAGTCGGGTGAGGAGGTATCCTCGATAGAAGAATTCTTCGGGCAAGGCGACCATAAAGAGTTGCGCGACAATGATATAAAGAATCCACCAGTAGTCGCGAAACAAGGTGTTGCCAGCAAAAGGTTGTTGGTCAGGGCCCAGACGAAGGAGTTGGCGAGAGAGGACATGTCCATCTCTTTCGAAGAAAAAGTTGACGGACTTTCCTCCGACTCGAAAGCGGATCTCTATCGGGTGTGTCTCTCCGGTGCCACCTGAGAATTTAAGAATAGAGGTGTTGGTTTGTCCGTTGACCCACTGAGCACCTGCGATCACTTGAAGCATTCCATCACTTCGGATCGTGGCTGATATCGGGTCCTTCCAACGAATGATGATCTCGGGGCGTTGCATGTCGGCGTAGATCTGGACTTGATCGGACCGAAATCGTTGGGTTGGCTCCCCACGAAGCGAGAACGAAAATTGTCGATAGGGGATGGTGATATGTTGTGCGTCAAGCCCATTCCATTTTTGCCAGATGTGGTGTCCCCCTACGGTGAGGGGCATGAACAAGCTAGAGCATAGTAACCAGAGAGTGATCCCTTCCCAAGGGCGTCGTAGGTGTAGGCCGGATACAGCGAGGGGTTGTCCTCGTCGGAAGAACAGCCATGCGGGCAGGTAGACTTGCAGGACCATGGCTGCAGTCCAAAGGTACTGGCTGATAAAGGGGAGGCCCCGAAAGGGATGCAGCACAGCCACAGGCAGGACCACTCCAACATAAACCAGCATGATCTCGATGTAGATACGTTGGCGTCGGTTGTATGGTGAATCGTCGAGTGTATCTGTCATCCGACCACTGTGTTGGGAGTGGTGGCTTGGGGAGAGATGGATGTGGAGGTGATGCGCTCTTTGGTGGAGAGGGCCTCGTTCATACTACCACTGCGAAAACCTTGTAGATCGAGGGTCACATAAAGGAAGCCTTGTTCTTTGCATCGTTTCACAAGTTCTTGTTGGCGCTCCGGTTGCATCACATGGTCAAACTCTTCACGGGCGACTTCGATACGGAGGATGGTATCGTGGTAGCGTGCCCTGAACTGACGCAGGCCCAGCTCACGCAATACCCCTTCACAGTTGGTGACCTTTTGAATACGGTCTCGGGTAATTTCAGTGCCATAGGGAAAGCGAGACGCGAGGCAGGCAATGGCTGGTTTGTCCCAGGAGGGGAGCCCCAACATCTTGGACATCGCACGAACTTCTTTTTTGGTTAGCTCTGCTTCATCAAGAGGGCTGCGAACTTCGTATTTCTGAGCGGCCAGTCTACCGGGGCGGTGGTCTCCTCGGTCGTCAAAGTTGGCTCCATCCATCACAACACCAAGGTTCATGGCTCCTGCTTCTCGAAGGGCGATGGAGTAAAGTTCATCTTTGCAATAAAAACAACGATTGGATGGATTGGCGCGATACTCCTCACGATCCATCTCATGACTGTCAACCCAGATCTGCCGGGCACCAATATGCTCACAAAGGCGCTTGGCATCTTCCCGTTCCCAAGGGGCCATGGACGGGCTGACAGCCGTGAGAGCAACCACATTATCTCCAAGGGTGTCGTGAGCTACACGTAGCAACAGTGTGCTATCACAGCCTCCAGAGAATGCAATGACACCCTTGCCAATGTCGCGTAATATGTGTTGTAGACGTTCCAGTTTTTCCACAGTGGCTCTCCCTTGGTTTGCGTCATATCGTGCGCAAGTTGTAAGTTAGTCTAGTGGTCACCACATTTTTGTCAACTCTTCCCAAGACACGGAGAGACAATGTTTCAGGTATCTTTTTATCCTTTCCGCCTCCTGTGGTGGGGACTTGTGCTCATTAACATGCTATTTTTTTCTGAGTCTACTCAAGCAGCTTCGAAGGCTTCGCACGTCAAGGTTCTTGTCCGTTGGTCTACTCCTTCACGGCCTGTGCGTGCGAACTGGGCACCGAATGGTCTTGAAGTGGTATACCACTTTATGCGCAGCTCATCGGCTGTGGTGGAGCGCTATCACGTTGGGCGTCGGAAACGCAAGATCGTGGCGCAAGGGAAGAATAGCTTTTATCCTTGCTTTGGGCCTGCTTCTACCATCGTGGCCGGTCCTGCGCATGATCAACCTATTCTCATCCCTTTGCCTCATCCTCGTCACAAACCCAAAGCTCTTCGGAAGAAACCTTCCTCTCGTCACAAATCCAAAGCTCTTCGGAAGAGATCTCATCCTCGTCACAAACCCAAAGCTCTTCGGAAGAGATCTCATCCTCGTCACAAGCCTCGGAGATCTCGGGAGGTCTCCAAGAGGTGGAGAAGGGTCAAGAGGAGAAAACCAGGATCTTTTTGGTGGAGGAAGAAGACAGGAACAGGGATTGTTATGTTTGGTTACCAACAGCAAACATTTCTGTTTCCTGGGTTTGGTCCGGTGTTTTCAAAGTCTGCACGTCGTCTCTTGTTTTCCTATCGCGGCATCTTGTACCTGTGGAACCCGCTAAAATCGAGGAGAAAGGGGCTTCTACTTTTGTCCAAAGGGTTCTCTCCTCGTTGGTCGTATGATGGACGAGCTATCGCATGGTTGCGGCGTCCATTCTCCATGTCTCCTCGTCATATACCTCAGGGTGGAGGGATTGTATTGGTGGATATGCTCTTTCGTGGTGCTCGTGTCACTCGCTCAGGTGGACAGGTGTCTTGGGCTCCTGACAATCGTTCGCTTTTTTATGTGGATCGTGCGAACAATCACGCAAATCCAAAGAAATCAGATAGGGCAAAGGCTGCCATCTTTCAGGTGTCTTTGCGAAAACGCAAGGCCATCTCGACCCTTATTCGCCTGAATGCCTGGTCTCCGGCCTTGCCAGTCCAACTCACGAAGCACACCAAGGATTTGCTGGCTTTTGCCGACGCAAAGGGAGTGTGGTTGATGCATCGTCGCAGTCGTAAGGTTCGGCTTGTGGCTGCTGGAGCTTCTCTGCCTGTGTGGTCTACACAAAATACTCTTCTTGTCCATTATCCTCGTGCGCTCGCTGTGTTGCAGATCTCCTCCGATCTTCAATCATCGCTGAAGTAATTGGATAAATGGGTGAAGTTGGGTGGCGTATCTGTGCTCCATCCTCTGTTTCTTTCCGACCGTGTCAACTCCAAGATAGACCCCAGAAAAGA
>JALTMC010000288.1:0-979 GCA_027005175.1 Myxococcales bacterium | reverse complement strand
GTGCACAGCCCACCGATAGTGTTATTTCGGTGGTGGCAGCCGATGACGGCGTGATGCCACAAACCATCGAAGCCATTCAGCATTCAAAAGCGGCGGGCGTGCCGCGCGGCGCTGCGACCAATAAAAACGAAAAAGAAATGATAAAAAAAGACTTGATTCCAGAATTATGGCAGGAAGTTTTTTTTATGTTGTTGATATTACTCTTGAAATCTCTCGTGCTTGTCTTGTTCTTCCATGTTTGTCGTTATGTCTTGGATTTTTTTTGTCAGATGGGTAATCTGGCACAGTTTTTGTAGAAGGTGCAACAAACGCGAGGGCAGGTCATCAGAGATTCTCTTTCTTGGAGAGATGATTTGCGCTCTGGATGATAGGCTTGACATTTTGAATTCGATACATGGAGGTGCTCTCATGAAAAGAAAACATATACTGATGACATTCCTAGCGATAGCGTTGCCTTTGTTTGTTTTTGGACAGGGTTGTTTTCTGATCGGTCCTCCTGGATCGGGTGGTGGTGCTGGTGTTATTCGAGGCGATTTGAGGGTCAACTGGGGCTTTGGTGCTGTGGGGTCCTGTGGAGTAGCAGACCAAGTTGAAATAACGATCACAGACGTGAATGACGAAGTGGCTGATCGAGCAAGAGTTAATTGTGAAGCACAGACCGCCCTTTTTCGTGACCTTCCGGAAGGTCTTTACAATATTCTCGCTGTTGGAATTGATCCTGTTGGTGAAGTGGTGTTTCGCGGTGTAAGAACTGTAACGGTTCGAGCCGACGGCGTCACGACCATAGGTCTTGATCTGATTCCTCAGTAATGAGCGGCTTGTTTCTCCTGTAACGAGTTTTTGCTATCTCCTGACCTTCCTTTTTTCCCCAGACTTGATTTGTGTTTACTATTGAGACGAGCCTGAGCCTCAACATCCAACAACAACTTCACCTTTCTTTTGGACTGTCGCAAATTCGCAATGACTCCACGAAATCTCA